>JBGPJV010000001.1:0-21898 GCA_041485605.1 Candidatus Nanoarchaeia archaeon
AACCTTCCAAAGTGCTCTTCAATCTGGAAAAGTTACTTCTGATTTCCCGTTCTTTTATTGCCAGAACTGCAAGGCAGAAACAGTGTTGAATGCGTGTGAAGTTTGTGGCTCATCAACAACGCGTAAATGGAAATGCATCCGCTGCGGCCTTATCGATACAAAAATATGTCAGGTGCATGGTGAAGCAGAAGCAAGCTCGGAGCGTTCTATTCCGTTGAAACATTATTTCGACTGCATTGTCAAGCAGTTGAAAATTAATCAGTATCCTGAGTTAATCAAAGGTGTGCGCGGAACAAGCAATAAAGAGCATATTCCTGAGCATTTGGGCAAAGGCGTTTTACGCGCCCGGTATGACATTCACGTGTACAAGGATGGCACAACGCGGTATGATATGACGCAGTTGCCTCTTACGCATTTCAAGCCGTGTGAGATTGGCACAGGAGTTGTCAGGCTTCGAGAGCTGGGATATTCAAAAGATATCAAAGGGGCTGAGCTGGTCAGCGATGAGCAGATTTTGGAATTAAAGCCGCAGGACATTATTCTGCCAAGCTGTGATGAAAGTCCTGATGAAGGTGCAGACAAAGTGCTGCTGAATATTGCACGTTTTATAGATGATTCTTTGGAATATTTATACGGCCTGCCGCGGGTGTACAACACGAAAAGTGCTCAGGATTTGGTCGGTCAGCTGGTGATTGCATTGGCTCCGCATACCAGCGCCGGAACTCTTTCACGAATTATTGGCTTTAGTAAAACACAAGGTCTATTTGCTCATCCACTGCTGCATGCCGCAACACGTCGTGATTGCGATGGTGACGAAGCCTGCGTCATTCTTTTGATGGATGCGTTCCTTAATTTCAGCAAGAAATACCTGCCAGGAAGCCGCGGTTCAACCATGGATACGCCATTGGTGCTTACCAGTGTGCTCAACCCATCAGAGGTTGATGACATGGCATTTGACGTTGATATCGCGTGGAAGTACCCGATTGAATTGTACGAGGCCAGTTTGCAGTACAAGATGCCGTGGGAAGTGAAAGTGCCCCAAATTAAAAGCTGTTTGGCAAAGCCGGAGCAGTATGAGAAGATGGGCTTTACGCACGACATTACCAATCTGAACAAGGCAGTTGTGTGCAGCGCGTACAAGATCTTGCCGTCAATGGAAGAGAAGCTGAGGGGACAGATGGACATCGCAGAAAAGTTGAGGAGTGTTGAGGCTTCTGATGTTGCCCGTCTGGTCATAGAAAAGCACTTCTTGAAAGACACCAAGGGCAATTTGAGAAAGTTTTCAATGCAGGAATTCCGCTGCGTGGGCTGCAATGAAAAATTCCGCCGTCCACCATTGGTTGGCAAGTGCACAGAATGCAATGGCAAGATTGTATTTACCATTAGTGAAGGTTCAATTGCGAAATATCTTGAGCCCACAATTTCTCTGGCAAAGAAGTATAATGTTTCTGCATATTTGCAGCAGGTCATAGAGCTGCTGCGTGTTAGAATGGAAAGCGTATTCGGGAAGGAGCCCGACAAGCAGGTTGGTTTGGGGGCGTGGTTTGGGTGAATGCCGCGGGGTTCCAGAAGGGGCCGGCGGCAGAGGCCCCTTCGGTATTGGGTGCGAAGCCTAATCGTCCAGGCGTAGGTGTTGGGGTTTTTGTGAGAAAAGACGGGCAAATACTTCTTCAGAAACGTATCGGAGCGCACGGAGCGCACACGTGGAGTCTTCCGGGCGGTCATCTAGAATATGGTGAGTCACCGGAGCAAACTGCTATGCGTGAAGCCAAAGAGGAGCTTAATGTTGATGTAAAGAATCTCCGTGTGGTTGGATTGACTAATGACATTAATGCGGGCGAAGGAAAGCATTACATTACTATTTTTGTTGAGGCAGAGTATGCGGGTGGGGAGCCGAAAATTAATGAGCCTGATCGTACATCAGAAATTATGTGGTCTTCTCCAGATAAACTCCCGCAGCCGTTATTTATCCCGCTTAAGAACTTCGTAGAAAACAGGAGGCTGTTATGAAACTTATTCGTGATAAAATTCCTGAAATTATGAAGGCAAAGGGCGAAACTCCAAAGACGCACATCGCAGCAGATGAGGAATACGCTCGTCTACTCATCGCAAAATTAATTGAGGAAGCTCTCGAGTACAAATTGCAACCTTCTGCTGAAGAACTGGGTGATATTCTTGAAGTTGTTCACGCATTAGCATCGCAATATGGCGGCTTTGAAAAAGTTGACGAAGTTAGGAAAAAGAAAACTTCAGAGCGCGGAAATTTTTCAAAAAGAATTGTGCTCGATTAGTTATGTACTAGCGCTGCTTGCGCGTGTGGTATGTCCTTGACTTTCATGATGTGCTCCTTGTCAATCACGCCTTCCTGCAGGCCAAGCGCAATTGCTTCATCACCAACCAAATTCACGCCGTCTGCATTGCGCATCAAATCTCCAATCTCCTGCACGCTTCTTTCTTCCCCTTTGTAGAAATCCCCGCGTAAGTCGAGTTGTTTGCCGTTTTCTTCGAACAACTTCCCAAGAAGCTCTTTGTCGCATACTGCGACTATAGTTCTGTGTTCTCTTTTGTGGAGTTTGACAAGCATGCTCATATTTTGGACTTGACCGGGTGTTTGCTGCCGCACGCGCTGCACTTCAGGAAGCTGAAGTCGCCTTCTTTCTTGATTTCTGTGTCCGGCTTGCCGCAGTCTGGGCACAGGACGAATTCGTGTGCGTATTGTTTTATTTTGTCATTGATTCTGCTTGCAGCGATTTTTGCACCGAGTACGAGTGAGCCCGATCTGTAAATTTCTCCAGGCGTTGCTAGTTCTTTCAAGACATATTTTAACAAATGGTCTGCTGGTCTGCGCAGCACGTTGGCTATCTGTAAGAAATTGGTAATAACTGTCTTGTTTCCTTCTAAATGCCCTCGCACTTTTGGTATCTCAAAGCGTTCTTTTTCAAAGACGCTTTGGGGCAGTCGTTCCCGTGCGCGCTGTAGCAGTTGCTCGTAATCCATTCGACGAGAAAGCACCGAAATCATATATAAATCTTTGCCACTGGTGATATACAAAAATATATAAAGGCATATATGGGCATAATGAGAGAAAAAGATGGTGCTGGAATCGCTGTTTACTCCCCCGAGCGCAGAAAGACATCCGTTTGCAGTGTTCGGTCTTGGGTTCATTTACGCAACTGTTGCTATTTTCCTGTCTCTCTGGATTTTTGAGGAGCAAAGCAGCATGGTTATGGTTTTCTTGTCTGCTATTGCCACGCTTCCGTTAATGTTTCATACTTTGCGTTTTGAGGAAAATAAGGATATTATGGTGCAGGAGCATCACTCCATGCTGCGCCAGCACGCTCCCGCAATGCTTTTCTATCTTGCTTTATTCGCAGGCATGGCATTTGCGTTTTCATTCTGGTATGTTGCCCTGCCTTCTGATACTGCTTCAAGCTTGTTCCGTGTTCAGTCGCAGACAATTTCTAATTTAAACCAGCATGTAACTGGCAGAATAACTCAGTCTGCATTGCTGAGCAAAATTTTCCTTAACAACATCAAAGTTGTTATTTTTTGCATGCTGTTCAGCTTCTTGTATAGTTCTGGCGCAATTTTCATATTGTCCTGGAATGCAAGTGTGATCGGCGCGGCTGTTGGCAACTTTATCCGTTCCCATATGGCAAAGTTTACCGGCGCCACCGGATTGCCGGTTGTCGGCGCATATTTCTACGTTAGTTCACTAAGCATTCTTCGTTATGCCATTCATGGCTTTCCAGAAATTTTTGCATACATTATTGCGGGCCTTGCAGGCGGTATTTTATCCATTGCCATCGTTAAGCACGACTTTGGTACAGGCAAGTTTGAGAAAGTGCTGTTGGACGTTTCAGATTTGGTTTTACTATCTGTGCTGGTCTTGTTTATCGCAGCGATAATAGAAGTCTTCGTAACTCCGGCCTTATTCTAATACTTTCAATTTTCCAGGGCGTGTTTCAAACAACTCACCTACTGCTAAAAGATGAACGATTTTTTCTTCATTGTTTCCAATTCGTGCAAGGACTGCGTTGTAATCTGCCCCGTCTCCAGCATCAAGCTGTCTTACAATGGAAAGGACATCTTGCTGTTGTGCTGCCGGCGCAGGTGAAGTCTTTTTTCTGAGCTCAAGCCAGTTCGGGTCTATTTTCTTTACAATCTCTCCCAAAACGTATTGTTGTTCGTTGTAAACCCTGGGCCTGCCAATTACCAGGACAGGATCTCCAATGCTTACTGAAGCGGGTGTTTCAAAACTTCTGACGAGTATGCTTCCTGTTCCATCATCTACGACCAAATCATTTGTGGAAACAACAATGCCGTGTATCCGCAGTCTTTCCAGCGCAGTGCCGTTTGGCAGAACGACCTGTGCCGGCATATCGTCTTGTTGTTTGAAGCTTCCGCTAAGAAGTTCTGTTATCCATATTGGCACTGCTGGTTTGCTTTCCACCCGTCGCTTTTCGCGCAGTTTTTGTATTTATTTTTATGTGTTCTGCAGTGCATCGGTATCATAAACTCAAATTTCCGCTATGTTTAAATAGCTTCATCAGAGTAATATGATAAAAGATGGTGCAGGAAAGTTTGATTGAATACATTCAGAAACTCGTTAAATTAGGTTACGATGCGGGTACTATCCGCACAACCCTGCTGAATGCCGGTTATTCACCTTCTGATGTTGATACTGCTCTGCGTATTGCCGGTGCGCCAGCAGGGCACCGGGTTGAGACGAGAACATTGGCCATAGTTTTTGTCGCGTTGTTGGTGTTGGGAATTGGAGTGCTGCTTATGCTTAAGGCATTGGAAAAGCCGCCAGTCCAGTTGAGCTTTAGTGTTGACTTGTTCAGTACGCAGGTTGCTCCAGGAAGAGATCTTGTTATCAACGCTTTGATTGTCAACCCAAGAGGCAGCAAAACATCAGGTTTGATAGATTATGAAGTCACAGGACCCGCAGGCGCAATTGCTAAAAAAACAGAAAGCTTTTCAGTTACAACGCAGGCTAACATTCCAACGTCAATTTCAATTCCGTCAGCAGTGCCTTCAGGCACGTATTCAGTGCATGCGCGGATGTCATATTCGAACAAGGCGCCAGTTGATATTTCTCGCAGTTTTGAAGTTGTTTCCAAAGTTGAAACAGCAGTGCCTGGTGAAGCGTTGCAGCAGAAGAAAGAAGAAAAGGCAAAAGAGCTTCAGTTGACCTGCCCGGGCGGCTGTGATGATTTGAACTTCTGCACGGCTGATAGTTGCGTGCAGGGGCAGTGTGTCTACAAGCCGATTGTGCCATGCTGTGGCAATAAGGAGTGCGAGCCCAGTGAATCACCGTCTTCGTGCGTACTTGACTGTAGCGAAAGGCCGGTAAGCGTTGATGAGATTCGCAAAAAGGCATCCGAGGCAGCGGTTGCGGATGTTGGCAGGGCCGCGGAGATATGTGATACCTTGACTCAGCGTGCGTATATTGATTCATGCCTGGTGGACGTGTCTGATGCGTCAAAATCAAAGGAGCCGTGTTCAGCGATTATTGATCCGGAGCAGCGTGATGCCTGCCTGATTCCATTTGCGTATCAGGGCGACTACACCGTCTGCAAGGATATTGCAAATAAATATATGAAGAATTCGTGCGTTTCTTTGTCGGCTATTTCTAAGCTTAACTCAACTGGTTAAATTCTGCTGATAAAGCCCCTGCGCGGCTCAAAAATGTCGCCTGCCCGTTTAAGCTTTTGGAGTATTTCTTCTGCTTCTGCTTCAGTGATGTCTTTTTCCACGGCTGCCTTTATGACATCTTCTGCGGGTATGACCTTGCCTATTTTTGTTTCGAGTTCGTGGATGATTTCTTTCAGTGTTATAAGCTTGTTTCTGGTGCTTGCAGGGGTTTCTGATAATCTGTCAACGTCGAAAGTGCCTGTTTTCTCGTCGAATGCCACTTGTCTGAGGCAGAAATCCATGAGTTCGACTGCTTTTTTGGCGTCTTTCTTTGTGACTTTGTCACTTAATCTCAAACGCGCGCTTGCTTCTGACAATCTAACTAACCCTTCTAATTGTCTGGCTGAAATCGGTACTGATTTTACCTCTATGCCTGCCGAAGCTCTCATTTTAAGATAATAATCGCGTAATTCTTCAATCGCTGCATCAGTGAGTTTTGGGAAAATATTCTGTCTGGCGTAGGCAAAATATTTTCTAAGCATTTTTGTGTTAATTTCTGGCTTTTCGACGTTATTTTTGTGCAGTTCAAGGATAAACTGCGCCATTTTTTCGTCTTTTGCCTTGTCTGGAATATCCTTGATAGGGAAAATGAGGTCGAATCGGTTAATTAATGTTGGTGCGAGGGCAATTTGGTTTGCAATTGTGTCGTATGGGTCAAACCTGCCGAACTTGGGGTTTGCCGCGGCAAGTACTGTTGTCTCGCATCGTAGTGATGCCTGGATGTTTGCTTTGCTGATAGTAACGCTTTGTTGTTCGAGGGCTTCGTGCATTGCCCATCCGTCTTCCTTGCTCATTTTGTCCATTTCGTCGATGCAGCAGAGGCCTCTGTTCGCTAATACTAGCGCTCCTGCTTCCAAACTCCAGCCCTGTAAAAACTCGTCCTTGACTACAGCTGCGCTGAGACCAGCTCCTGACGCGCCTTTACCAGTAACGTATCGTGCTTTCGGTGCTACAAATTGCATTCTTTTCAATAATTGAGATTTTGCCGCGCCGGGGTCTCCGACAAGCAAAACGTGGATGTCTCCTCTGGTTATTACTCCATCATCTCTTTTCTTTCTGACTCCGCCTGCTAATTGCATCGCAAGCGCTTCCTTTGTCTTCTCGTGTCCGTAAATGCTTGGCGCCATTGAGCTGATTATTTTTTTCAAAAGAGCGGGGTCTTTTGAAAGGTCCTTGATTTGTTTCAGATCTTCAGGCGAGATGTTGATTTCAGAATAATCCTCGTCTACGGCCTCGAGGTGGTTTGCCTCAATAAATAGGTCAAATTTTGTGCTCTGTCCTCCTGTTCGCAGGAAGATGGGAACTTCTTTGACCTGTCCCACCACTTGGACGCGCGCGCCAGGGTTGGTGCGTTTCTCCGTAAGTGGTGAGACGAGGTCGTTTTTGAGAAGGACGTTCATTCTTTTTGGTTGCTCTCCTCCTTCTAGTTGTTCGGGCATTTCTTCAAGGACCATCATTTGTGCGTCATTCAGATCTTTGCTGACCATTCTGAATTTTCCTTTTCTTCCGCAGCTGCACCGTGTCGGCTCTTGGAATTTCGTATCCAATTGTAAAATGTTGAACACGTTGCCGCAGCTTGGGCATTCAAATCTTGCGGAGGCAACTTGCGGCCTGATTTCTGATTTGTTTCTGACAACTCCGTCAAACGTGAGCATCTTGTTGATGTTTTTGCTTCTGATTTCTCTGACCATTATCTTGGCGCTTGCCGAGAGTGTTCTGAACCTCAACACGAATCCTTTGACTTCTTTGCCCAAGTTCAACTGTTCGACAGCCAGTTCGCCTGCTTTCAGGACTTCTTCGGGTTGGTCAAGGAATAAGTCTGCAAGCTCTGGGTCGAACTGTGCTAGGCTGCCAAATTCTAAAGTGATGCTTTTTTCGCCTTTGCGTACGCGTTCTAAGAGCTGGTCGTAGTAGTTTTTCTCAAGAAATTCCTGCATCTTTGCAATAAGCGTAGTCGCGTCCATTACCAACCCCATAATAACAAGAACTCAGTTGATTAAAAAGGTTTGTGGTGATGAAAGCGATAGAAGTTTATGACTTTAGAATCAAATATCTCTAGTAAATCCAATAATTCCGGTAAGTGACGGTTTTTCGTGTGTAGTGCATTTGAAAGTTAAATGGTGCAGGTCATTTTTAATTGAATCCTCAACAAGCGTATAATAGGAAGTTCCTGCTTGGCAGATGAGTTCCATGCGATGCAATCGCAATACTTTTTTATTAATGCACTCATACGCCTCAATAAGTTGTGGAGGAGTTCCAGGAGAAAAATGCATCTCAACTTTCAAAGGGTCTATGCCGTGTGCTCTATAAAGTATTTGGGCTTCAGCATCAAGTTCTAAGGGAAGTAAGCCCAGTTCCTTAAGTCTGGCTTTGAGTATTTCATCCATGATAAGAAAAAATAAATTTATTTCTGTTTTATCTTCTTCAAGTTCTCAATGAGCTTGTCTAATGCACGGTTGACTTCTTCTTCGGATTTTGTTCCAGTGCACACGACTTTGCCGTTTGAGAATAACAGGAAGGTTGCTTTCAGTTCTGGGAGCTTGTAGACAAGTCCTGGGAATTGTTCTGGTTCGTATTCTGTGTTTTCGAGCTTCATTGCCAGAATGTTCAGGTTCAAGTCCATTCCTACTGATCCAGATGCAACTATGTTCTGTATCTTGACTTCTGGGAAGTCCTTGATTTTAACGTTGATTTTTTCAAGTGATTTGATGATTTTGCGGATGCTTTCGTGCACGTTCGCCATCGTGCGGGCGCCGGTGCAGACAATCTTGCCCGAGCTGAAAATGAGTGCTGATGTTTTTGGCTCTTTAATGCGGATGACAAGTCCTGGGAATTGTTCTGGGTTGTATTCGGTGTTGCTGAGTGTCGCTGCCATTTTTTCCAGAGGGATGTCGTGTCCTAATGATGCGCTGACAACTATGTTGACAACCCTTATTTCACGCTTTCCTGAATTCTTTTCAGCTTTTGCCATGTGAATAACCCCCAAATGCCCTATATAGCTTTAAAAAGCTGGTTTGTTTAAATACTTTTTGATTTATATATGAAAAGCGGTTTATCGACGCTGGTTAATAATTATTTTCTATATCTAAAAAATAGCCATTTTGTACACTTGAGACATTATATAGTGGAGCCAGCCGTTGTGGAGAATTAGTATATTTTTAGTGCTTTTCTTAACACAGTACTAAATATAATGGCGAAGATGATATACGCCCATATCCAGCTTAACTTCCAGAACACTTTGAATGGCTTGTTTCCCAGCTGTATTGTCTTGAAAACAACGCTTTTGTAAGGCTCAGTAACTGGTGCGTAATTTCTTCCGGTTGCGATTTTTACTTGTTTGTCTTCTGTCTGCCCGTTGCTTGCAAGCGTTACAAAGTAATCCCCTTCTTTTCCTTTAAGTTGGAATTCCGCGGTATGGTCTGCAATTGTCTTGGTCGAATCCCCAATTACTTCCAGCCCTCCTGAATCAGTAATGCTCACATTTCCTTCAACTGTTTTTTCAAAAGTAGCTTTCAAGCTAAATTGCTCCCCAGGCATTAGTGGTTCGTAAGCAAAGTGTGCGTTCATCCAGCCAAATATCAATATTATGGGAATAAATGTGATGAAAGTTGACTTCATGCTTTTTCCCATGTATTGCATGTTGACGCTCATTGCCTGTTTTTGGACTGCCATCATTTTTTCTGGGTGGTCTTTCAGTTCTTTCATCTTTTTCTGGTGTCCTGAGAGCTCGTCTTTCAGCCTTTTCATCTCTCCCTGGTTGGTTGTCCATTTGTAGATTAGTGTGACTAGAACAGAAATAATAAGCGAGACAAAGCAGATGGCAAGCAATGGGGGCCAGTTCAGCAGGAATCCGAATGTTGCGTTAAGAACTGGGTCTAAAAAAGACATTTATCCTCCCATGAATTTGCGCATCATAGGGTTCATATCCATTAAGTGCTGGCGTGCGATATCTTCATACAATCTATAGATGATCATGACGCTCAACAGTAAACTGGTGCCGTGTGTTAATGCGCCGCTGACGTCTGCTATTGCTGCTATAATGCCGACAGTTATTGCTCCCATGATGGTGAGCGGGCTGATGTAGCGCTGCAATAATCTTTCCAGCACTCGTTCGTCCTTTCTGAAGCCGGGAATTTGTAATCCTGATGCCATTATTTGTTTTGCTTGTGAGCGTGCATCCATGCCTGAAGTTTGCACCCAGAACCACGAAAACACCACTGCTCCAACGATGAGCAGGAGCATATAGCCGAGTCCTTGGACAAGCGTTCCTACTGTTAGTCCGCCTTTGATGGCAGCGCCTATAATATTGGGTGGTGAAACCCATGAAACTAATCCTGTTGCGGGTGCATTTCCTGCAAATGTTCCTAAGATGGGAAATCCCCAGTTTTGCAGTAATCGTGCCCAGAGCTGGACGTTTGCCAATAATGCGCTCATCAAGATTATAGGAATGTTAGATGTATAAATGAAGTGTAATGGCCATCTGATGCCGTGTCCTCTGACTCTGCCAAATGACAATGGAATTTCTACTTTCATTGCTTGGGCATATACTGCCACGATAAATACTAGCGCTGTTGCCAATACTCCTGCAAATTCCAAAAATGCTGTCTGCGGGTCGCCTGCAGCTAAACTTTGGAATAACGCGGGTATTGCTCCTGTTGCAATTCCAGGGTTGGTCGGTGATGGCAATGGTGATAATAATCGAATAAATAATGATTGTGAAACTCCTGCAACGATGAACAAGCTAATTCCTGACCCAAAGCCCCATTTACTGACGACTTCGTCCATGAACATGATGAGCATTCCGCCTAAAGCGAGTTGGAATACTAGTATCAGCTCCAATTGGAAAAACAGTGCAGTTCCTGCTACTGCTTCTGGTAGCGCTAATCCGCCCATGAAGACGTAAATGCAGGCTTCAAATATGACGAAAAAGAATGCGAGTAATTTCTGTATTCCTGTGAATCTCTGTTTGCCTTCTTTGGTTGTCAGGTCAAACTTTACCAGGCCTGAACCGTTTAACAGCTGTAAAACAATGCTTGCTGTGACAATCGGTCCAATACCAAGTGAAATTATAGAACCAAAGCTTGCGCCCAGAATAACCGACAGCAATTCAAATCGCTGTAATGCGTTCTGTCCTAACCCAAAGAGAGGAACCAGTCCAAGAATGAAGAACAATACCAGCATGATGCCGGTCCATTTGAGTTTTTCTTTGAATGAGAGTTTTTTCTGCGTTGGATGAGTAACTTCCGGCAGATTCATTAAAATGCGGTCTAAAAACGCCATTTACTGAGCCGTAACCTCGCCGCCAGCCGCCTTGATTTTTTCTGCAGCGCCTGCAGTTGATGTTGTTATGGTTATCTTGAACTTTTTAGTGACTTTACCAGTGCCGAGAAGCTTTGTATAGCCAAGTTTTGTCAAATCAATAACTACAACGCCTGCTTCTTGTTTTGCATGTTTCTGCTCAATGAATGCCGGTAGTTTGTCTTCAAGATCGCGTACTGATATTACACAGTCTTTTGTTATTTGCCCTTTGCTGACAAAGCCGTGTTTGCCGAAGTAGTCTAATGCCCAGATGCTGGGTTTTTTGTTGTCTGACTTCTTGCCAGTTCCTGCATTTCCGTATCCGCCGCGTTGTCCGGAGTTTCGGTGTTTGTTTCTTCCCCAGCCGTGTGTTCCGTGGCTTCTGCTTGACTTCTTTCTCTTGTTGACTACCATATTAAATCATCCTCATGAGTAAATCATTGATTTTTTCTTTTCTGTCGCCTGAAGCCCCGCCCAGCTTGAAAGGCATCTTGACCCCCTTTCTGCCGTATCCTTTGCGTGGAGGGTTTAATTTGAAAATCTTGTCGCCTTTCTTCTTCAATGCGGCCAGTGTCTTCTCATCAACTGAACCCCAGGTTGCAAATGGCGCGATTGGCTTGAGCATGCCTTTTATGTGTGGCACATCTTCAACAACAACGCAGTGGTTCTTCTTGCGCAGTCCGAGCATGATGAACGTGCCACGTACATTTGAATTAATGCGCACGTCTCCTCTAACGCGAACGATTGCGAGTTTCATTGTTTTCTGCCCTCTATCATATGCACGTTTTTGATGTGCACTGGTCGTGGTTTGAATGTGTTCAGTTTCTTGAGTGCGTCAATGCATGCGGTAATTACGTTTACTTTTGAGCGTGTCTGCCCAAATGTCTTGCTATACACGTTTTCAATTCCTGCCAATCTGAGAACTTTGGCGCATTCTTGTTCAACAATCAGTCCTTTGCCTTTTGGCGCCGGCATTAGTCTGATTCTGACAGAGCCGCACTTGCCTTCAACTTCCCAGGGGATGCTGTGTGGCTCGCTGGTTGCGTCTTCCCAACTGCCTGCTCCGCGTCTGATTTTGAATAATGAAATTTTTGCGTTTCTGATCGCTTTTTCTCGTGCAGGAACAGTGTCTCTGCTCTTGCCGTAGCCAATGCCGACATACCCGTCGCTGTTTCCAACGACTGCCATGCATGCAAAGCTTGGCTTGTTTCCTTCAGGCGTTTTCTTTTGTGTCTGCTTGAAGATTCTCTTACTTCCTCCACCAAACTTACCTTTGCTTTGTCCAATCATGAGCAGTTCTGACTGCACATTTGGCATGAGAATGTCCACGATTTGTTCTTCAAGGATGAGAATGCCGTTGTTCAGAATCTCGTCTATGTGCTTGATTTCTCCGCTCTTGACTTTCTTTCCGACTGCGGTCTTTGGATTCCAGCCTTCAACATTTATCTTAATCTCCGGCTTGGTTTCTTTTTCTATTTCTGGAAGTTCAGTGATGACGTCTTTTTCAACTTCAAGCTTTTCTTCTTCCTCAGCGGGTTTTTCTGCTGGTTTTATTTCTGTTGGCTGTATCATTGTGCACCTATTGTTTTCTTGACTTGATCAAAGTGTGATGGCAGGGTTTCTGGGTCGAAGTTTGCTTTCACGTACGCGCTGAACTGTTTCTGGTACTTGTCTTTGTTCGCTTTCAGCTGTTTTGCGTACGCAGCTACCTGTTCCCCGCGAATTCTGTTCATGCTTGGCACGATTTCTTTTGCAAACGGCACCTGTAATCCGCCTTCTGCCGCTCCCGCAGCTGCTGCATACAAAATGCATCCTTTGACGCTTGTGTATTGTCCGATGTCAAGCACGCAGTCAATTTTTTTCTTTGCTTTCTTTGCCAATAACATGCCCGTCAGGTAAGCCGCGCTCGTGTTTCCCGTGCCTGCTTTCCAGCCGTGTTTTTTGAGTTCTTGTGAGTGTGCGCTGGCAATGACTTTGTCTCCAGTCTGGTGGTATTCGATTAATTGCAGGCTGATGTGCTTGAGACTTTTGCGTACTACAAGCCGTGGCTTGTTGCCTGATAGCATCTTGATTCGCTTTTTGTAGTCTGTTTTCCCTTCCCGCTTTCTGCGGTATGCCACTGTGTATGTTCTTTTGGTTGCCATGTTACTTCTTCCTGATCATTTCTTGTTCTTGTATGTAGATTTTGATGTGTTTGGTGCTTCTGAAAAAGCCGCCCTTGATTTTTGCGTAGATTGTCTTGAATGACTCGTTGTCTATGATCTGGTTTTGCTTGAGTTTTTTCGCAAGGGCGCGTTGTGAGCGTGCGTTTGCAATCCATTGTGTTTTTGGGTTCAGGCGCGCTGTCGATTTTCCCTTTCTGCTGCCGTGTCCGGATTTTCTTCCTTTTTTCTTTTGGGCGCTTATGTGTTTTGCGCGTGCTCTGCTGATGCCTTGTGACTGCACCTTGTAGACAGTGCCTTTGTTGATGAGCCTCGATACGTCAAACTTGGTGATGGCTTCCTTGATTTCTCCCAGCTTTGTTGGGTCAAACCTTACTCTTCCTAGTCCACATTTCAAGATTTGTGAGGCTAATCGTTTCTGGAGATCCATTTTATGCCTCCTTCTGGATAATGACTTTTTCTGCTTCCATTCGTTCCTGTTCTTTGGTCATTGGCGCTTCTTCCTTCTTTGTGTCTTTCTTCGGTGCTGCTTTTGCCGTTGCTTGTTTTTTCTGCGTGCGTGATTTATTCTTTTCTTTGCGTGCAGCCACTTTGCCGATTAACATTTCGAGTTCTTCGTCGATGTTTCTGACATTGAAGACTGTTACATTTTTCTGTTTGCAGGCAGTCAGCAGTTCTGTTTTTCTCCTGCCGCCGACGTTGGCGATAATGGCGCCCTGCGTTTTCACATCAAGGGCTGAAAGTTCTTTTAGCGTGTTAATCAAAATTGGAGCCAGTCCGCTGTGGTGCAGTCCTCTGACCGCTGCTGGTCCGCGGTAGCCCACGTTGACTGATACTGGTCTTCCCCATACGCCGTGTCGCATCTTGCTGTGCATTCCTTTTGGTTTTCTCCACCGGCGCTCTAAATCTGGGCGCTTGTGCTGGTCCTGCATAACGAATTCCGGCCTGCGCTTGTTGATTTCCTTTCTCAGTGTGAGTAGTTTTTTGGTTGTCATTTTTCGAAGAGTTTCTTTCCTGCCTTTTCAGTCATGTATATGCCGTCTTGGAAGACGCGCAAGTCTCTGTTTCGTTTTGCCGTCAGGAGTTCAATGTCGCTTGCCTGCTGGCCCGCTAAATCTTTGTCGCAGCTTTCCACGACTATCTGTTCGCCTTCAATTTTGACAGTCGCGCCTTTCTTGAGGGTTAATGTTCTTGGGCTTTTTTCTCCAAGAAAGTTTTTAACAATGAACTTCTCTCCTTGAATTGATACGTTTATCGGGAAGTGCCCGCTGCAAATCTTTAATCGGTATTGATATGACTGCTGCACGCCCAGTATCATGTTTTTCAGGTGTGCTGAAAACGTGTTGATTATTCTTTTCTGCCTCTTGGTGTCTTTTGTTGCGGATATTAAGAATCCATTGCCGTCTATTTTTATCTTGATGAGCGGGTCTCTCATTGATTTGGCGACTTCTCCTTTTGGTCCTTTTACAGTTACCAGTCCGTCAGTCAATGTTGCCGTGATTCCACTCGGCAGTTCTGTTTTGTCTTCAAGTTTTGACATTTAGTAGCAGTAGGCGATTAACCTTCCCCCGATTCCTTTCTCTCGTGCTTCATCGTGTGTCATGAGGCCTTGCGGCGTGCTTAAGATAAGTATTCCAACACCGTTTGCGGGCAGGTAGCGCTTCTCAAATTTCTGGAATTCCTGGCTTTTGAGGGAAAATCGCGGCTTGATAACTCCGCACAAGTTGACGTTTCCCAGTAAGTGCAGTTTTGCGAATCCGCCTCTGCCTTCGCTCAGGTCTTCGAGCGCGCCGACATAGCCGTGTTCCTGCATGATTGACAATACTCTTCTGATTATTTTGCTGACAGGGTGGATGGTGAGTTCTCGTTTTCCAATGCCTTCATACGTGATAAGCGCCGACATCACGTTTGCTAATGGGTCGTTTAACATTTTTTCCTCCTAACTGTACTTCTTGAATCCGATTTTGGTTGCAACTTCTCTGAAGCAGCATCTGCACAATCCAATGCCGTATTTGCCTATGTGCGCGCCAAATCGTCCGCATCTGCCGCAGCGTTTCAATGCCTGTCCGGTGGCGCGTACTTTTGGTGAATTGTGCTTGATGTATTTTTTCAGCTTGATTGGCTTGGCTTTCAGTTGTTTGAATGCTTTTTTCCAGTCTTTTGTTGTCATGCTTTTTCACCAATCGTTATTCCGAAGCTCTTTTGCATGAATGTCATGGCTTCTGATTTGCTGACCATGTGCTTCCTTGGCACGGTTTTCTGTTCTAATTTACGTCGTTTGATTCTGTAGCCCGGCTTTTCCAGAGTAACGCAGACTTGTAATCCTAAGACACCAATCTTCGGGTCATAAGTGATGCCCGGAATGTCGATGTATTCGTGAATTCCGAAGCTGATGTTTCCTGCTTCGTCAAAGTACGTGTCGCGCAGGCGTTTTTCTTTTGCTTCAAGCAGCCTTTTCAATATTTCAATTGCCTTGTTCTTTCTGAGTGTGAGCTTGCAGCCGATTGGCAGTCCTGGTCTGAGTCCCCAGGTCGGGATTCTTTTCTGCGTGACTGTTTTGATTGGGTTGATTCCGGTGAGCATTTTGAGCACGACAACTCCTTTCTCTAGCCTGTTCTGGTCTTTGCCTGCTCCGATGTTCAAAGTGATCTTCTCTATCCGCGGCTGTTGCATTGGGTTCATAGTTTCACGACTGGCTTGTCCTTGCCAATGACAAATGCGAACTGTTTAAGCGTTTCAAACTTTTCTTTTCCTTTGGTAAACCAGAGTCTCTCTCCCTGGATATCATCGATAACGCCAATAACGCTGGTGTGTTTTCCGCTTATCATGAAGGCAGTGCTTCCCTTGGCGAGCGGGTAATGGCCTGCTATTTTCTGGCTTGGAACGTCAACAAGCACGCTGTCTCCGATGGCGTAAGTGTTCTTTTCCATGATGATGTTTCTGCCGCTTGACAGGTTGAGCTGTATTTTGTTTCCTTTCAGGACGCGTTTGCCAATGATTCTGCAGATTTTCTTGTTTGTTTCTGTTGCAGGAATATCAATGAATTGCAATCGTCCTTTCTCGTCGAGTGTGCATCGCAGGTTGATGTTTGGTTTTATGTGGATGCTATCCATGAAGCCGGTGCCGTAATGTGGATCCTTGACAATCATGCCGTCTACCATTACAACTTTTTCGTTGAGTATTTTCTTGACTTCTCTGCCCGTTTTGCCGCAGCCAAGTTGTTTGAGCAGTAATGCGATAGGTAAGCTGCGTTCGAATGGGTGTGCTCCTGCCTGGGGCCTGATTACCCACTTTGTTGCTTTTCTGGGGATTGTCCAGCTTTTTGGCGCGTTGTATGCTTTGAGATGGTTGCTCATTTCTGTTCACTTCCGAGTTTTGACGAGGAAGCCCGACGAACTTGTTCGTCGCTGCCTAGTCGTCTCTTGTCTGCTTGCAGTTCTTGGATTAGTAATTTTGATGGGTGCACTGGGTACATTGCCCTGCTTCCGTCTTTCTTGTTGAATTCAACGCCGTTAATGAACACTTTCATTCGTTTTGTGTCAACTCTGTCGACAGTGCCCGTTTTTCCTTTGTGCTGTCCGCGGAGGACTTTGACTTTGTCTCCTTTTCTGACGCGGAGTGATCGCATTTTGAGTTTGTTTCTGAGGTCTTTTGATAAATGGCTGCAGAGGAACGTGTTTCTGATGTGCAGTGGCGCTTCACGTACGTACGCGCGCTGTTTTGCTGGCTTCACGCTTCCACTAAAACTTGTGTTCCATTTCATACGACAATGCTCGCGATTTTAGAGACCAGTGGCCATCTGTCTGCCGCTTCTTTTGCAATTGGTCCTTTGATCATAGTTCCTTTTGGGTTGCCCAGTTCGTCTTTCAAGACAACTGCTGCGTTGTCTTCAAAGCGTATGTGCGTTCCATCAAGGCGTCTGTATGGCATGCGCTGTCTGACTATGACAGCCGCTACTACCGTTTTTCTCATTTCTGGCTTGCCTTCAACTACTGAGCACATGACATAGTCTCCTATGCCTGCTGAGGGCTTTCTGCCCTTGACTGTCTTTGCGTTTCTGACGCTGATGATTCTAAGTATTCTTGCTCCGCTGTTGTCGCATGCCAGCACGTTTGCGGTGTGCGGGAGGCCTCTTGTTACGCGTGCTTTAACTGCTTTCATTTGTTTCAACCTTCTTCTCTTTCTTTACTTTTGACTCTTCCATTAATTCTTGTTTTGCCACGAACAATTTCGCTTGGCCAATTTTTTCAATGATTATGAAGTGCTTGGTCTTGCTGATTGGCCTGCATTCAACGAGCTTTACGATATCGCCTTTCTTGGCGTCAATGCTTTGTGGATTGTGTGCCTTGACTCTTGTTCTGCTGGTCATGTAACGCTCGAATTTGCTAACGTACTTACGTCGCGGCCATTCAACTGTTGCCGTTGTCTGCATTTTGGCATCTACAACGACGCCGGTAAATGTTCTTCCTCTGGTTTTGATTGTTTGTTCCATTTAGTTCACCTGTGAGTGTTACGAACAGGTCCGACGAACTTCGTTCGTCGCTACCTTGAGCTTAATTCGTTCTTCCGGAGCTGCGAGGACTTCATCCCCCTCAACCTCGTGGCCGTTTACTTCAAACACGCTTCCGTGTTTCTGCACGCGCTTCACTCCCGTTGTTGTCTGCACAACAATAGTGTTGCGTGTTTCATCCACAACCACTCCCTCTATGCCTTTTTGGCTTGGGTTGGCGGCGTTGATGACGCGGATGTGTTTGCCGATCCATTCCGCATGAATAACGTGTGTACTCATGCTCACTTGACGATGATTGTTTCTGGCGCAAAGCCCGCCTCAATGAGGATCTGCTTTGCTTTTTGTTTGTGCTCGCCCTGCAGCTCGATTTTGCCTTTCTTGATTGTTCCACCGCAGGCCAGTTTTGCCTTCAATTTTTTGGCAAGCTGGTCGAGGTCGATTTCCTTTGAATCGATGCCCTCGATGATAGTGTACATCTTGTTGAACTTTTTTGCTTCAGTTCGTACGATGATTTTTTGGCTTTCTTTGGCGATGCTTTCGCACACGCATAGCTCTTTGGGCAAGCCGCAAGTTACGCACACAGTCATACTTGTTTCCTGGCCTCCTTCAAAGCGCCGCCAGCTTGTGCTGGCGAAGCCTTTTGTGCGAGTATCATGTTGATTCGCGCGATTGTTTTCTTTGCAAGCCTGAGCTTGCCCGGGTTTTTCGGAATCGTGCCTGTCGCGACCTGGGCGTTGTCTTTCATAAGTTCTTTGTACAGTTCAAGCATTTTCTGCTGGAGTTCTGTTTCTCCCAGTGTGCGCAGTTCCTTGATTTTCATGCCGCTTCCTCAGTTTTCTTTTCTGTTTTTGCCGGCTTTTCCGTTTTCTTCTCTTCAGTCTTTTCAGGCTCTGGTGCCTTGCCGACTTCAATGTCGTCCGGCAGTTTTACGTCAGGCGTCATAATGGCGACCTGTATGCCTATCTCGCCTGTTTTCATGATTGAGACTGCCTGTGCGCGCTTTACTCCTTCAACTGCGATGTTTCCGCATTTCTTTAGGTAGCCAGAGTAAAATCGCCATGTTTTTGCGCGCTGGCTCGGGACTTTTCCTGAAATAAGGATTTCAATGCCTAACGCCCCTGCACCCATGACATCCATCATAGTTTTGTGGCCGATTGCTTTGAATTTCTGAATTCCAAATCTTTCAATCGTGCTTGCTATTCTTTCTGCAACGATTTGTGCGTCGAGGTTTGGCTGTTCAACTTCCGCTATTTCTATCTGCGGGTTTTCCAAATTAAACTTCTTCTTGAGCGTGTTTGTTAGCTTCTTGATGTTTTCTCCTTTTCTGCCGACAACTAATCCAGGCCTGCTTGCGTAAATGACGACTTTTTCTCCCAATGGGGTTCTTATTAATTTGGTGTGCGAGTGGCCGACGTTCTTCAAGGTCGCGGAGATGAATTCTTGAATTTGGTACTCCTTTAATCTTTCAGCGATAAATTTGCGTTCAATCATTTTTTGGCCTCTTGTTTTTTGATCTCTTCGACAATCAGCTCGATGTGTGTTCTCTTCGATTTTCTGCGCTGTCTGCCGGAGTGCATTACTGTTGGTCCTTTCTGTGCATTTGCGTGCGTGAGTATCAGATTGCCTGTGCTTAATCCCTTGAATTGTGCGTTTGCTTCTACGTTTTTCAAAATCTTGAGTATGTGGCTGCACGTTGTTGGGGCATAGCTTCCTGGTCCCATGCCTGCTTTGTGGCCGGTGTTTCTGTTGTACTTGTTCATCGGGATTGGCCGTTTCATCGCAATCGCAGCTTCAAGCAGTTTCATCGCTTTCTGTATGTCCAATCCTCTGATTGCCGCGCATACTTGCGTACTCTGTTTGCGGGAGATGGGCAGCGCTATTCCGACTGCTTTCGCGCTGTTTTCCGTTGCTTTTGTTGAGTACGTGTATCCCATTTATCTCACCGAGAGTGATGCGCTGCTTCTTGTTGCTCCAATACCTGGTGCGCTGTGCTTGACCAGTCTTCTTGTTTGTGAAAATTCTCCCAGTCTGTGTGCCAGCATTTCCGGTTCGATTATCAGCAGCACCCATTCTTTGCCATTGTGCACTTTGATGGTCTTGCCGACCATTTCTGGAAGGATCATCATGTCTCTGCATTGTGCTTTGATGTCTTTCTCGTTTGCCCTGACGCTTTCGAGGAATTTCTTTTCTACTTCAGTGAATCCTCGTTTTATTTTGCGTCGTTCACGGGCCGGAACGAGTTTTGCAAACTCATCTAAGCTTAACTTCAATATTTCCTGGATTGTTTTTCCGCGGTATAGGAATTCTTTAGCCATGTGTTATCACTTCTTCCTGCCTGTCTGTCGTGGCCATAGCTTTCCAACCTTTCTTCCAGGTGGTGCGAAGTGGCCGACTGACGTGTTCTTTGCTTTTCTGCTCGTACGTTTGTTTCCGTACGGGTGATCAACTGCGTTCTGTGCTGCCGCGCTTGGGTTTGGCCAGCGCTTGTTGGTCATTCTCTTTCTGAAATGTTGCACGCCTGCTTTGAGCATTGGCTTGTCTGTTCTGCCGCCGCCTGAAACGATTCCAATGCAGGCTCTGCAGCTGAGTGAAAATGTTTTTTCTTTTTTGCTTGGAAGTTGAATGGTGGCATGGCTTTCTGTTTTTGTCAGGACGCGTGCTCCTGAACCGCCTGTTCTGCAGAACTTTCCGCCGTCTCCTGGCTGTCCTTCGATGTTGTAAATTGGAGTTCCTTCAGGGATGTCTCTGAGTTTCATGGTATTTCCTGGGTTAACGTCGCTGCCCGGTCCTGCGTGGACAATGTCTCCCACTTTGACGAATTCTGGTGCGGGCAGTAATGCCGCAACTCCGTCGTCGTATTTAACTTCCATGAGCGGTGCAGTGTGTCCTGGGCATTTGATGATGTCAGTGATAGTGCCTTGTACGTGTGAGACTGGTTCTGGGCGCATCTTCGCATCTCCTGCGTATGAAAAGCTCTTTGCGCGGTATCCTGGTCCGCCTTTTCCGCGTGCTTGCTGTATGAGTGATTTTCCCATCTTACATTATCCCCAATGATGTCGCGATGTCTATCGCGGGTGTTTCTTTTGCGAGTGTGATGTATGCCCTTTTTTCTCCCGTTACTGCATGAAGTGTATTTACCGCAATGACTTTTGCCTTGAACATTTCTTCAATAGCTTTCTTTATGTCTTGTTTGGTTGCTTTTTTGTCTACTACAAACACTAGCTTGTTCTCTGATTCCAGCAGTCTGATGCTTTTTTCAGTTGCCAATGGGTGTTTGAGTACTATGTGGTTTTCCATATTACATGAAGAGTTTTTCTTTCTCCAGCTTTTGTATTGCTGCTTGTGTAAAGATTGTCAATCTGCCCGGGTGTGTTCCTGGTGCGAGTAATGATGCGTTTATTCTGCTGATTTCTACAACGTCAACACCGGCGATGTTTTTGGCTGCCTGCATTGCCTTGCACTGGCCGCTAACAACAAGCAGGGGTCCTGTGGCAGTCTTGTATCGTCTGCCTCTCATTTTTCCTTTGCCTGCTCTGATGTGTCTTTTTCCGCCGCGTTCAAGGTCTGCTTCGAGGCCGAGTGAGGCGAATGCTTTTAGGACATCTGCTGTTTTCGCAGCGTTTTCAATGTCTGTTGCAATGATGAATGGGTAGTGCGCTGGTAATTTGTGCCCTCTTTCCTGTACGATTTCTTTGTTGATTGTTGCTGAGAGTGCGCTTCTGATCGCTTTTTTTCGTTCTTTGTCGTTTACTTTCTGGCTGAAATCTCTGACAACGGGCGGGAATGCTCTTCGTCCACCAACAGTTCCTGGAGCAAATGCAGCGACCCAGATCATTTGCATTCCTCTTCTTACAAGAGTTTTTCTCGGCACTCTGCTGAGTCCTTTTCCGTACGCTCCTTTGTAGTCGCGTCGTCTTCTGCTCAGGCGTGCGGCTTGTTTCTTTCCTGCAATCGGGTCTGCTCCGTAAGGTTGTCTCTTGTTTGCCTCAATCGCTTCAACAGCTCTCTTGATTAGGTCTGGTCTGAATTCTTCTTCAAACTGTACCGGCATTTTCTGTTTGCCGACTTCCTTGTTTTCCGCGCTGAGTATTTTTATTTCCATTTTATTGTTTTGAGCTTAAGCTTATGTACGTGATTGCTGGAGGCTCTTTTGGCAGCCTTGGTATAGGTCTCTTTGGCACCATAAATGTGATAAGCCTTTTTGATGCTCCGCCGATGCTGCCTTTGA
>JBGPJV010000002.1:0-17734 GCA_041485605.1 Candidatus Nanoarchaeia archaeon
AACTGGTTGAAGCAGACATTGGCGATTTTAACGCGGTTGAAAAAATAATCAAAAAAGAAAAACCAGACAAGATATTGCATTTGGCGGCAAGAGCTGGTGTGCAGCCGTCATTGAAAGACCCATTGGAATATATCAGAAGCAATGTTGTTGGAACATCAAATTTACTGGAAGCATGTAGAAAACACGGAATTTTGAATTTTGTTTTCGCGAGCTCTTCATCTGTTTATGGCGGAAACAAGAAAGTGCCTTTCTCTGAGGAAGACAGAGTTGATAATCCGTATTCGCCATATGCTGCAACAAAAAAGTCTTGCGAAGTTCTCGCGGCAAATTACCATCACGTTGCCGGCATGCACATAGTGGCACTCAGATATTTTACAGTTTATGGACCACGAAACAGGCCGGACATGGCAATTTACACCTTTGCACAGAAGATTAAGAGTGGAAAAGAGATCACACTTTATGGAAAAGGCGACGAGATAAAAAGAGATTGGACATTTGTAGGAGATATTGTTGACGGAACGATAAAAGCGCTTGATAATGCTGAGAAATTCGGATTTGAGATCATCAATTTAGGAAATTCAAAGCCAGTGCCAGTCACGTATCTTGTTTCATTGCTTGAGAAAGCACTGGGCAAGAAAGCAATAACGAAAAGAGCGCCACTGCCAATGGGCGATGTGCCGATAACGTACGCTGACACGAGAAAAGCACAAAAACTTCTCGACTGGAAGCCAGTCACGTCAATGGAAAACGGCGTGAAACAGTTTACCCGCTGGTTCAAAGGTTTGTAAGCATGCCACGCATGGGAACCAAGCACCGGGAAGAATTCAAAACACTCAAAAATGTTTTTGACTTATTCACGGAAAAGAATATCTTCAAACTCATTTCTCAAGGATATATCGACGGACTGCACAGCCCATTGAGCATTGGCAAAGAATCAAACGTTTTTACTGCCAAAAAAGATAACGAAATACGAATTGCAAAGATTTATCGACTCCAGACCTGTGATTTTAATCGAATGTATGACTACATAAAGGCAGACCCGCGATATTCTGGAATTTCGAGCAAAAGAAGAGACGTTATTTTTGCCTGGGCGCACAGAGAATACAGAAATTTATTGAAGGCACGCGAAGCAGAAGTAAGAGTGCCAACGCCATACGCTGTTCTGCAGAACATTCTCATCATGGAATTTATCGGCGATGAACAGGCAGCACGGAAATTAAAAGACCAACAGCCGGAAGATTCAGAAGCATTCTTTAAGGATATTGTAGAACAAATGCGGCGCTTGTACAAGGCAGGGCTCGTGCATGCTGACTTGAGCGGATTTAACATACTGAATTACCATGAAAAGCCGGTTTTAATTGACATGTCACAAACAACGCCGCTTGATGATCCGAATGCGGAAGCGTTTTTGAAACGGGACATACATAATGTTTGCAAACTCTTTGAGAAGTTTGGCGTGAAAACAGATGAGGAAAAAGTTCTGAAGATTATAAAAAAGATTAAATAGATGGATTTTTCTCGACAATACTATGGGGTTACAGCAAGAACTCGAACATTTGTACCAGCTCAAAGAGCACAAGATGAAGTTAGGGTTACAACCCACGTTTGATGCACTTGCCAAATTAGGCAACCCGCACAAGAAATTGCGGTTTATTCACGTAACTGGAACAAATGGCAAAGGAAGCACGTGCGCTTTCATTGCAGATACGTTGCAATTAGCTGGCCACAAAGTCGGATTGTTCACTTCACCGCACTTAGTTGAATTTAATGAACGAATACAAGTGAACAGAAAGAATATCTCCGACGAAGAACTCGGGGAACTGATTAAACAAGTGAGAGATACTGGTGTTGACTTAACATTTTTTGAATATGCGACCGTGATTGGCATTCTGTACTTTTTGAAAAACAAAGTTGACTTTATCATCTGGGAAGTAGGACTTGGCGGCACTCTTGACAGCACCAATGTCGTTGATGCAGAGATCGCAGTCCTGACAAACATTGGATTGGACCACATGCACATTCTTGGAGACACGGTTGAGAAGATTGCACGCGATAAGTGCGGAATTATTAAGAAAAATTCCAAAGTTGTAACTTGCGAGGGCAATGATGGACTACGGTGGATACAAGAAAAGTGCAAACAGCAGGGAAATCAACTGTTTATTGCTCCGCCATACGAAGGAAGAATCAGATTACTTGGAGAATTCCAAAAGAAAAATGCAGGCATTGCGAAGAAAGTATGCGAATTATTGGGCGTGAAAGAAGAAATTGTCCAAAAAGGACTTGCATCAACTAAATGGCCAGGCAGATTAGAATGGATGGAGAAAAACGTGCTGGTAGATTGCGGGCACAATCCTGCAGCAATACAGGCAACAACGCCATTTGTCAACGCGCTGCCAAAAAAAAGGTTAATTCTGGTGTTTGGCGTTTTGAAAGACAAGGATTACAAGGCAATGATTGAAGCACTGCCAAGAGCAGATGTTGTGATTTTAACAAAACCCAAGTCAGAACGCACAATTGAGCCAAAAGAACTGCCGTTCGACAGAGAAGTCACGATTATTGAAGAGCCAGGAGAAGCATACCAGTACGCGAAAAAGATTGCACAGCCCGGAGACATTATTTTTGTTGTTGGAAGCTGTTATCTTGTGGGAAATATAAAAGAAAGTTTAGTAAGGCAGCGGGAAACGCTTGCATAACGCCATTACTTCTTTTCTCACACCCTCGATTATGTGCTTGTCTGTTGGGTTTTTGAGAACTGTAGAAATCCAGTTCGCAATCTGCTCCATCTCAGGCTCTTCCATGCCTCTTGACGTTGTTGCAGGAGTGCCGAGGCGGATGCCTGACGGGTCAAAAGGAGAGCGTGTATCAAACGGAATCATGTTCTTGTTACAGCAAATGCCTGCTTCGTCTAATGAGTGCTCTGCAATCTTGCCGGAAATGTTTTTTGGAGTTACATCAACGAGCATCAAATGATTGTCCGTTCCGCCAGAGATAAGGCGGAAGCCATTGTCGTTCAATGCAGCAGCCATTGCCTGAGCGTTCTTGAGAACTTGGCGCTGATAGCCAATAAAAGAAGGCTCCATCGCTTCCTTGAAGGCAACTGCCTTTGCTGCAATCACGTGATCTAATGGGCCTCCTTGTGAGCCAGGGAAAACAGCAAAATCAATCTTTTGAGCAAGATTCTTCTTGTCATTTGGATTAAAGCGGTCAAGCGTCTTGGAAAGAATCATCGCGCCTCTGGGACCGCGCAATGTTTTGTGAGTAGTTGTTGTAACAATATCTGCGTGCGGCACCGGGTCTGGATACAGTTTAGCTGCGACAAGGCCAGCAACGTGCGCCATATCAACCATGAAATAAGCACCTGCTTCGTCAGCAATATGACGGAATTCCTTAAAGTCAAGATGACGCGAATAGGCAGAAAAGCCAGCAAGAATGAGTTTTGGCTTATGATGCAATGCAAGTTCTCTAACTGTGTCCATATTTACTCTTTCAGTGTCTTTCTCGACACCATACGAGATAAATTTGTACAACCTGCCGGAGAAATTAACCGGAGAACCGTGCGTCAAATGGCCGCCGTGTGCGAGGTCCATGCCAAGAATAGTATCACCTGTCTGCAAAACTGCCATATACGCGGCAAGATTTGCAGAACTGCCAGAATGCGACTGAACATTTGCATTTTCAGCGCCGAAAAGCTTCTTTGCGCGCTCAATGGCCAATGATTCTGTAATGTCAATGAACTGGTTGCCGCCATAATAGCGTTTTCCTGGAAAACCCTCACTGTATTTGTTGGTAAGCCAGCTGCCAGTTGCTTCAAGAACTGCTTTGCTGACAATATTTTCAGAAGCAATAAGCTCGACGACATTCTGCTGCCTTTCAAGCTCTTTCATCATCGCATCATACACTTCTTTATCGTATTTCTGCACTGCTTTCATTTTTTCACGTACGTGACCAGCTCAAAATCTGGAAAGTCCTCGCGCTTCTCAACACGCCACTGGCTTTCGTCATACTGAGGGAAAAAAGCGTCGCCATCATAGTCTCCCTTGACATGTGAAAGGTACATTCGTTCCGCCCACGGAATCGTCTGCTGATAGATTGTCGCGCCCCCAATGATGAAAATCTCCTTGGCATAGAAACGCGCTTTTTCTATAGCAGAGGGCACGTCATGGCATACTATGACTCCTTCTGTCTCAGGCATTGAAGAGCTAATGACAATGTTTATGCGGTTTGGCAATGGTTTTCCAATGCTTTCAAATGTTTTCCTTCCCATTATGACAACATTGTTGCTTGTCAGTTTCTTGAAATTCTTAAGATCATCAGCAATGTGCCACGGTAGCTTGTTATCTTTACCTATAACACGATTCTTTGACATGGCAGCAATAATGTTTATCATACAGCGATTGGTGCCTTGATTGGCGGATGCGGATTATAATCTACCAACTCAAAGTCCTCGAATTTGAAGTCAAAAATAGATTTCACTTTAGGATTCAGCTTCATTGTCGGAAGAGATCTTGTCTCACGCGACAATTGCTCTTTTACTTGGTCGAAATGATTCAAATAAATATGCACGTCGCCAAAAGTATGGATAAATTCGCCAGGCTGCAAGCCAGTTACTTGTGCTATCATCAGCGTCAGTAATGCGTATGAAGCAATATTAAACGGAACTCCTAGGAATACATCAGCACTTCTTTGATAGAGCTGACAAGATAATTTTCCGTTAATAACCATAAATTGGAATAGTGAATGACAGGGAGGCGGAGCATGATGGTGATGCCTGATTAATTCCTGAATCTCGCCAACATTCCATCCGCTAACCATGATTCTGCGAGAAGTAGGGTCTTTGTTGATTAGGTCAATAACATTCTGAATTTGATCAATCTTTTCTCCCCTTGCTGTTTCCCAACTACGCCATTGTTTACCATAGATGGGCCCCAATTCTCCCCATTTTTTTGCGAAAGCATCATCTTTCTTGATATTTTCAATAAACTCATCCATCTTTGCTTTCCAAGACTCAGAATAACGCGGGTATTTTTCTACAAGATTATTCTGCTCGAGGTAAATTTGGTAGGCCCACTCATTCCAAATCTTAACATCATTCTGGGCAAGGTATTGAATGTTTGTTTCGCCTTTAAGGAACCATAATAATTCATGAATTATCGCACGCATATACACTTTTTTTGTTGTCATAATCGGAAAACCCTTTGAAAGGTCAAAACGCATCTGATATCCGAAAATACTCTTAGTACCTACACCAGTACGGTCCTCTTTTTGTGTACCATTATCTAGAATATGCCTTAATAACTCCAAGTATTGCTTCATCTCCCTTTTTACACCCTTAATCTGTGCGATATAGAAGTGGTTTATATGTTTTTATGTGAGCCAATAGCAACTTTTAAAAAGCCCCGCTTTTCCTTCAAAGCTATGGCCTCCACTCCACAACAGGAGTTTTCATACGAACTACGTATTCCGAAAGAACGCGTAGCGGTGCTCATTGGCAAGAAAGGCGAAGTAAAACGAAGCATTGAGCACGAAACGAAAACAAAACTCACCATAAACAGCCAAGAAGGAGAGATTAGAATAAACGGCGAAGATGCCCTGCTCCTTTACCTGGCACGCGAGATAATCCGCGCAATCGGCAGAGGATTTAATCCGGAAGTTGCACGGCAATTACTGAAGCAAGATTATGCAATTGAAGTCCTTTCAATAACAGATTTCGCGAGAAATTTAAATGATTTAGAACGCCTTCGCGGCAGAGTGATAGGCGAAGGCGGAAAAAGCAGGCGAACAATAGAAGAACTGGCGCAAGTGAACATTTGCGTATACGGCAAGACTATCGGCATCATTGGACAGGCAGACTACATCGTTGATGCGCGCCACGCAATAGAAAATTTGCTGACAGGAAGCTCGCACGCACACGTTTACAAGATTTTAGAAAAAGTAAGAAGAGACCGGAGACACAGAGAAATAATATGACTAAACCAGTAGCAGAAGAACTGGCGAAAAAACAGAAAGACATTTCTGTCGCAGAATTCTTTGAAAGAAACAGGCATCTTCTCGGATTTGATAATAAAAGAAAGGCTTTGCTGACTGTTGTAAAAGAAGCGGTTGACAACTCTTTAGACGCTTGTGAAGAAGCAAAGATGATGCCTGAAATCCAGATTCAGATAGTTGAAATGGGCAATGACCGGTACAGAATAACTGTAGAGGACAACGGCCCGGGAATTGTCAAGAAACAGATTCCCAATATCTTTGCAAAATTATTGTATGGAAGCAAGTTCCACACTATGAAACAGGCAAGAGGACAGCAAGGAATCGGCATTTCAGCAGCAGTTTTGTATGCGCAGTTAACAACCGGACGGCCTGCAAAGATTTGGAGCAGGATAGACCCGAAAGACCCGGCGCACTATTATGAGCTACACATTGACACCCAGAAAAACGAGCCAGAGATAGTCAAAGATGAGGAAGTAAACTGGAAAAAAGAGCACGGCGTCAAGATAGAACTGGACATTGACGCAACATACCAAAAAGGAGACCAAAGCGTTGATTCTTACCTGAAGCAGACAGCAATTGCAAACCCCCACGCTACGATTGTCTATACGAATCCAAAAGCAGAACAGCTGATATTCCCACGGGCATCTGATAAACTGCCAAAAGAGCCAACCGAGATTAAGCCGCACCCATACGGTGTAGAGTTAGGCATCATGCTAAAGATGCTCAAGAACACAGAATGCAGGACATTACAGAGTTTTTTGACGCAAGAGTTTTCCAGAGTTGGACCGCAGACGGCAAAAGAGATCTGCGACAAAGCAGGACTGTTTACCAACATGAAGCCAGGAGAATTGCAGCTGCCGCACGTTGAAAAACTCGTTGAAGGCATCAAAAACACCAAAATCATCTCACCAAGCACTGACTGCATTGTGCCAATCGGTGAAGATTTACTTGAGAAAGGACTCAGAAAAGAAGTTGCGGCAGAGTTTTACACTGCAGTATCACGCTCACCAGATGTTTACAAGGGAATTCCTTTTGTCATAGAAGTTGCGCTCGCCTATGGAGGCTCACAGCCAGCAGATGAGCCCATCAGATTACTAAGATTTGCAAACAGAGTTCCATTATTGTACCAACAAGGAGCGTGCGCAAGCAGCAAATCAGTCATCCAGACAAATTGGAGGCCATACGGACTCAGCCAAAGCCAAGGAGCACTGCCACAAGGACCATTGACATTAGTAATTTCACTTGTTTCGGTCTGGCCGTCTTTCACTTCAGAAGCAAAAGAAGCAATAGCGCACTATCCTGAAATAATCAAGGAAATGAAGCTGGCACTGCAAGAAGCAGGCAGAAAATTAGGCAGCTATGTCAACAAGAAAAGGCGAGTAGCAGACCAGCAGGAACGCATGAACATCTTTGAAAACTACATTCCAGAAGTCGCTGATGCATTGAGCAGATTAAGCGGCGTGAGCAAAGAAAAAATTGTCGAAAGCATGCAAAAAATGCTTACAAAGAACAAAGAATATATTGCGGCACACAAGGAAGCACACAAAGTAGAACCAAAAGAGACGAAAGAAAAAGAAGGACAAGTCAAACTATCAGGATTTGAAGATGAGTAAAAAACCAAAAGAAGTAATCGAGGACCTAGGCAAAGATTTGGCAAAAGAAGTACTGTCAAACAAGCCGCCAATCATGAATGTTCCTATCAGAGCTTTAAGCAACGTTAATTACGACAAGAAATCACAGACACTACAGTTAGGAAACAAAAAATCAGAGAGAAACTTCTTCAACGTTGCACACTCAAAGAAGTTTTTGCAAACACTCGAAGTGGCGGCAGCAAGCAAGGAGCTGCTTGAAGTAGGAAAACACACCTCACTCAGAGACGTGTTCTACATGATCAAAAGAACAATTCCAAATACTAAAATCAACATTGTTGACGAGCAGACAGAAAGCGACGATGCGATTGAAGATTTAGAAGTATTAACTGGACTAAGCAGAGAACAATTGAATATTAATGCGAACAAAATGGGCTCAGTTGCCGGACACGTCGTCATTGAAGACAAAGGAGACGAAATTGACTGGAGCAGAATGGGATCAGGCGGGTGGAGCATTCCATCCAACGTTGAGGAGATTAAATTCAAAAAAGTCAAGGCAAAATATGTCATTTACATGGAAAAAGCAGCTGTCTGGGAGCGTTTACACGAAGATAAGTTCTGGGACAAACAAAACTGCATAATTATGAGCTCACAAGGACAGACAACCAGAGGAATCAGACGACTATTGCAGAGGTTGTCACAAGAACACGAGCTGCCCATTTACGTTCTCTGCGACGGAGACCCATACGGGTATTACATTTATTCTGTGCTCAAGTATGGCTCAATCAATCTCGCCCATATGTCTGACAGCATGACCCTGCAAAATGCCAAATACCTGGGAATCACTGTTGATGACATAGAAAAGTACGGACTGAAGAAAAATCTGATTGCATTCAAGGAAGTTGACATGGCGCGATTGGAACAATTGCAGAATTACGAATGGTTCAAGGATCATAAAGCCTGGCAACGACAATTCAAACTGATGAAAACACTCAAAGCAAAATTAGAAATCCAGGCACTCAGCAGCAGAGGCATCAGCTTTATTTCTGACAAGTACTTGCCAGAGAAAATAAAAAATAAAGAATGGATTGATTAGTTCTTACGAGTAAGATTTATATACTGTAAACTATATTTTCTAGTTATGGGTGGCTCAGAACATTATCAGAAAATATGCAAGGGTTACGAAGAAAGATATAGTCAGCCTAGCTGCTATTGGGGAACAAAACATTGCTCGCTGGCAGCCCGCCTTTTATCCAAGCTCCCTCAAAAAAGCACAATTTTGGACCTCGGGGCTGGGGAAGGAAGAAATGCAATTTATTTGGCCAAAAATGGGCATATGGTTACCGCAGTTGATTTTTCAGAAAAAGGCATTAGGAAAATAGAAAAAAGAGCCAAGAAGAATAAAGTTCACATTGACACCATTGTTGCAAATATATCCGACAGGGAATTTGTTTCAAAGCTTGGAAGTTTTGATGCGATTTTGGCAAATAAGGTAATTCAGTTTCTTAAGCAAGAAGATGGGAATTATGCAGTTGAATACATCAAAGAGCACACAAAACCAGGCGGTTATGTTGCAATAGCTTCAGTTGCGGGAAATTCCAATGAGTTGAAGTTTTTCAAGCCATTAGAGCTTTATCAAACCTTTGATGATGATGGATGGGACGTACGATATTACTCAAAAAGCGAGGAAAAATTCAGAGAGATAAAAAAACTCGTAGACGTTGTTGAAATACTTGCGCAGAAACCGCAACCGGTTGTAGAAAAAAGAAGAAAAGAAGACTGGGTGCCAACCGGACCACAGCCTGGCGATGATTAAAGCATTTATTTCTTCAATTGCGACGCCCAGTAGAACAGGCCGGTTGCAATTAACAAGTTGATTATGAATGCTGCAAGATTCCACGTTGGCGTTAATGTAATGAATGGCAATTTCAACGTAATGCCGTAGGCATATAACAGCAAATGCGCAAGCGTATGAAAAGTCTCAAAGCCTGCAAAAAATATTATCACTTCTTTTTTTGTACACATATTGTTCACCTCTTTGAAAAAAAATACGGGGCCGATGGGATTTGAACCCACGATCTTCCGCTTAGAAGGCGGTCGCTCTATCCAGACTGAGCTACGGCCCCATAGCAAGAACTTCACTATTGACGGTTTATAAGTTTTACTAGAACGTCTTCTGCTTCCTGAGCATTTTGACGATGCCAGGAGCAATCAAGGGCTTATCTTTAATGAGAAGATATTTGTACGGCAGATGGACTTCTTCATATGCGCTGATTTTGATTTCAATGCTTTGCTGAAACTTAATATTTTCGAGTTTTTTGCCATCGCAGATTAATTTGGTGACTATGACTGCAGTGTCAGTGCTCATCTGGTCTTTGCCAAGATTAAAGGCAGGATAAGAAAGAAATCTGGTAAGCTCCTCCTTTGTACGCTCTCTGGGAGGATCATCACCGAGAATACCGCCAAAGATGAAATAATTGTACTTTTTAGCTATTTCAGGAGTGAGCGTTTGTTTTGCCTCAGGGTCAAGAACGCACGCCTTGTCAAAACGCAGTTTTCTGATACTTTGAGGCTTTACACTGCCGAATTTCTTCAGAATAACGCTCTTTGTGTTAGTAAACAAAAGATTTTGCTTTCCAACCCACTTAGAAATGTGTGCGTACTCCAGCTTGCACCACGGAAAAACTTCGGGCTCCAGATGTTCAACAATGAACGTTGGCATTAGTTTTTCTTGAACTGCGCGACCGTGTCAATCAAGTCAACATGACCGAGGAACATGGCGCGGCAGCAATAGCGTTCAACACCCAAATCATCAAGAACTTCCTTTTTGCTTTCGCCTTTCTTTGAACGCTCTTCAAACTCTTCCCAGCATTGGGCGATTGGTTTTCCGCAGCTCCAGCAACGTATTGGGATTATCATTTTGTTCCTCCTAACGGTACGATTTCTGACGCATTGCACGCGCCTTGCCGTGGCAGTTTGGCTTGTGAGTTTCCTTCCTGCGCACGTCTGCAACCGTAAACATACGGTCGTATTCAAGATATTTTGAACGCAATTTCTTGTCAAACTGAGCTAATGCCTTCGCAATAGCGAGGCGTGAAGCTTCTGCCTGGCCGTTTACGCCGCCGCCTGAAACTGCCACGTCAATATTCACCTTACCGGCAACATCTCCTGCAAGAAGCATCGCTTCCTCAATCTTTGAACGGAACATATTTGCCGGCATTGTTGAAATCAAACGGTTGTTAATGCGCAAAATACCTGCACCAGGAACTAACGTTGCACGAGCAACAGCTGTCTTTCGTGTTCCGCTCTGGTGAATGACTTTCATACTTTGCCTCCTAACGATACGCATAATTCTCCAATAGTCTGGTACTTTAATCTCGGCAATTCGCCAGCCTGCTTGCCGACCTTTACCAATTTCTTGTCCTTGAAGTCAACAGGAACGCCAATGTAGCACATGATTCTTTCAAATGCTTCCTTGCCACGGCCTTCCTTATGCTCAACCATTCCGCGAATGATCCTGCGCAGGAAACGGTCAGGCATCCTGCTGATAAAAGGGCCTTTGAAAGGCTGGCCGGTCTCGAAAATTCTATGATAATACTTTAGACGAATTGCAGCAGGATTGCCGCTAATTACTGCCTTTTCAGAATTGAAAATGTTCACAGTATAACCTAACAAAGCCTGCTTGGCAACATGACTTGCCAAACGGCCAGCCACTGAATTTGTTGCATCAATATTGAGTTCTTTGAGTTCTGCCATTTTTATCCAAGGAGTTTCATGTCCTTTGCCTTTGGTTTTTGCTTAAGTAATTGTTCAATCGTGATAGCCTTTCCCTTTGCCTGCTCAATTCGCTCTTTTGCGCCATCGCTGAATGAAAGCGCTGCAACAACAACGCTGTGCTGCAAGACGCCAGAGCCGAGAACTTTTCCAGGAACGACAATTGTTTCGTTTGGCTTTGTATAAAGAGCTATACGGCTAATGTTAACAACACGCCTTTGACGTGTTGGTTTTTCCAAGTCATCCGCAACCCGGTCCCAAAGCGCAGCCTGCGAAATAGTACTTTCTTTCCGCAAGCTCTGAATTAGCTCCTGCATTACCGGATTTGTTGGTCCTGTTCGTTTCATTTTGTTCACTGCGCGTTCCGCGCTTGACATTGACTATGATTTATGCGGGGGAAGGGATTTGAACCCTCGCATCCACTAAGGAACTGGCACCTCAAGCCAGCGCATTTGACCAGGCTCTGCCACCCCCGCGTAGGGTGATGTATTTACTTTCCGAGCTGGTTGGAAAAATCTTCCAACATCCCGTTAAAGTGGTCAGATGCACTTACCAAAATCTCTGAGGGACTCAACTGCCCCCAGGGCTCAATGTTAAACACAAAAATTGTCGGGTCGTGCTCAATCTTGACGATTTCGTCATTCACGCCATCGCACGCCTCATACAAGTTGTGCTGTTCGATCAACTTCGCATCAATCTTACCATTGTTGAATATCTGCGGCGGATATTTGGCCTTGAACTGGTCAAATTCCTTTGAATTATTGTTAACAATAACCTTTGGCTTGTACGTGTACCATGCAAGGCACGGCGTAAACTTAACGTGGTCCTTGCCAACGCCCAAAATCGCTGTTGCTTCAAGCTCCAATTCCTGGCCTTTCAGCAACTTGACAATCGGCGTCTTTGGAAATACCGGCTTGACTTTCGGATCCTTGCTTTTCAAGTCTTCTGCATAAACCGTGCATGGACCTTTTGCTTTCAAAGTGAGCTTAACTGAATTCTTCGCACTCAATTCATCTTCAGGCATTTTTCTATCATAGCCCTTCAAATCAGTCGTGAGCGGAATAAGTCCGAGGCGGTGCGCCATCAGCTCGTCATACAATACGCTGTTGTTCTGCACAAACTCAACGTCCTCAATCGCCATCGTTGGCACTGCTTCAATCATAATTCGACGCAATGCGTTGGCAAATGCCGGGTTTGCGTTCTTCAACAGGAAAGTTACTCTTCCTGTCGTCTTGTCCTTCTTTATGACTTCAATCATACACGCCTTCCTCGCTTGCCGCCCTTCTTTCTGCAGCCACCGTGTGGCACAGGAGTGACGTCTTCAATAATACCGATCTTGAGTCCCATTCTGCTCAACGCACGAATTGCTGCCTGAGCGCCCGGACCTGGTGAATGCGGACCATTGTGGCCGCCTGGAGCGCGAACTTTAACGTGAATTCCTTCAACGCCTTTTTCCATCGCAGTTTCAGCTGCACGCTTTGCAGCCATCATTGCGGCAGTCGGCGAGCTTTCCAAACGGTCAGCTTTCACCATCATACCACCACTTGCGATGGCAAGAGTTTCAGTTCCAGTAATATCAGTAATGTGAATTATCGTGTCGTTGTATGACGCGTAAATATGAACCAAACCCCAGCGAATTTCCCTCATTTCTTTTCACCTTTTGCTTCAGGCTTCGCTGCTACCGGCTTGCTTGGCGCCCTGTGCTGAGGCCTTCTTTGCTGCCCTCTGCCAAAAGGCCTTCTGCCCGCAGTTTCACGCGCAATAAACGCCTTTGGCTTTGACTTGATTGCACGCTCTGGGTGCTCAGGACTTGCCAATGAACTGTTTGCGACAAAAGAAATCTGAGCTTCTTCTTCCATAAGAACAATGTAGCTTGGAGCGGTGATTTTCTTCGGACCAATCATCACGTGCTCGTGCACGATAAACTGGCGCGACTGCAACGGCGTGCGAGCAAGACCTTTTTTCAGGACTAACGTTTGCAAACGCCTGTTAAGGAAATCTTTCAATGTAAGTGCGAGAACGTCATCAAGCTTTGCGCCAGACTTCAAAAGACCGAGACGTGAAACGCGGTCAAGCAACTGCTTTGTCTCAAGCTCTGCCTGAGTAGTTCTGAGTGCGATGAGACGCTTTGCCTGGTTTGCAAAAGTTTTGAGCTTGCTGTTAATTTTCCACAATTCACGCTTTGTGGTGAGGCCATATTCTCTGACAAGAACGCGTTCTTCTTCAAGGCGGGCGCGCTGCCACGGATGGCCCGGGCCTGCATACTTTCTCTTGATTTTTCTCGGGTCACCCATTTTTACTTACCTGCCGGAGCGGGTTTTCTAGCGCCGCCAGTCTTAACGCCCATAACTTTACCCTTGTTTGCTCTGAAGTTGCTTCTGGTACGCTGACCGCGCACTGGAGCATTCTGAGAATGACGAACGCCCTTGTAGCACTTGATACGCTTCATCAGCTTGATGTCGTTTTCTTTGTTGAAAATGAGGTCGTTTGTAATAACGTGCTTGTCAATGCCTGTGTCTAAATCATGACGCCTGTTGAACATCCACGCAGGAATGCCGTGCTTTGCAGGGTCTTTGATAACTTCGTCCAGCTTCTTTGCTTCCGCATCAGACAAGTTGCCCGACTTAGAAAGGCCGTCGATTTTTGCAACAACGCAAACAGCATTTGCTAAAGGAACGCCAACTCCACGGATGTCTTTCAAAGCATAAACTACTGCTTTCTTGCCATCCAGATCAGTGTTCGCAATACGAATCAGGTGTTTGAATTCTGCCATTTTGTAGTTTCGGTAGAATGAAGTACTCATTCCACCCTAATACGCTCCTCGTTGGAACTCGGGCGATAATAGACGGGACAAAGGGGTTGTTTATAAAGATATCGGAAAGGGCGACCGCCGAGAATCGAACTCGGGCCAGGGGAGTCACAGTCCCCTACGCTACCACTACGCCACGGCCGCCATAAAGTGAAGGCAATATTCACGACTTATAAATCTAATTACTTTCTTTTGAGATGAGAAACAGCTTCTGGAATGACATAGCCAAACACGTACGCCGCTCCAATCAAGAATGGACTGTGAGGCGGCGTAGAAAGCTTCAGCAAAATTATGAGCTTGTTTGACAGGATGGCAAAAATTCCGACGTTAATTAATGCGAGCGCAGGAATGAAAACAGAGGCAACAATGTGCTGCTTATTTTTCAGCTGCTCAAGATTGTGCAAAATAAAACTGAACATCCAGCCAAAAGTGATGCCGACAAAAAAAAGCGTGAAGTATAATGGGGCGCCTTTGAACGTAAGCAAAAATGGAACAAGCACCACTGAGATGATAAAATTGCCAATAATTGCGATGAAAAGCAAAATCCAATATAATGAAGAATCAATGAAACGCATCCACCTGGATTTTGCCTTCTGAGCTGAATTAAGAATCTGTTCAGTTCTTGCAGCGAAGTCCGAAGACCATTCTTTGTGCACGTGCGTCATGTGAGTCCGAGCTTTGTCAATAATGACGGCGCTCTTGTTCCTGCAGAATATTCCAAGTTCATAAGCCTTGCGGCAAGCTGCTTGAGCACAATGCTTGCCTGCAATTCAGGATGAAACTCAATCAAGGAATAACCATGCCTTAATGCTTCACGCATAATGGGCTCTTCGGGGATACTGCCGATAATTTGTTTTGTTACCAACTGCTGGATGTTGCCAAGAGATAAGTCGACGCTGTCATTGTGAGTTCTGTTAATGACTATACCGTGCACGTTTGCAAGCTTGCACAGCTTTTGAACCTCAAGAATACTCGGAAAATCGGGCTGGGTCACAAAAATAGTTGGTTCTTTGGTTTCAAACCACAGCTTGTCGTAATTTGGAACATCAATGATGACAACTTGGGCGAGCCGTTTGAGTTCTGGCAAAAGCTTTGACGGGTGCGGGCAATTCAATTCTATCAAACTACTAAGCAACAGCTTCAGGCCGGAAGAACGCTGGTAGATTGCGTCTTTCAAAGAACGGTGGCCAAGAAGAACATCCTGAATTGTTTTGCTTGCAATAGGCATGCCTACATGATAGCCAAGCTTTGGAGTTTTTAGGTCTGCATCGACCAAAAGCACGTCAAATCCGAAAGTTCTCAATGCAAAGGCTAGGTTTTTCGCAACAGTTGACTTGCCCTGCCCCGCGTTCCCCGAAATCAGAAAAACGTTATTCTTGTACACCGTGGATAAGGCGAGCCACGTAATTTAAAAATTCTTTGGTACGCTCAAAATAATCAGAAATAATGTCAATCGTTATTTCAACACTTTCACCTTCTTCAAGATGCGCGGTCATGGTCACGTGGCGGCGGAATTCCTGCGTGCGGCCAAACTTTGCCTTGTCAATCCGGCGGAGAAGAAGGAAGAAATCACAAACATCCATAATGGTGCGGTCAGTGGCATACAACCGCTTAATTTCCTCGACCTTCATACGCGGCAATGCGGGAACTTCAGCAATCTTTTTCTGAGCTTTTGCATGATGAAGAAGTGCGTCAAGTGAGAAACTGATGGTGTTGATGAGGCGCTCGATAATACTCTTGATGACGTCAACAGTACGAGTGTATTTCAGACTGACAGCAATGCTATGGTCAGCACGCTTCAATTCCTGCACGGCATTTTGAATTGCTTCTTCTGACATTTAGACAACTCCAATAGATAGAATACTCTGTGCCTCAACCATCCTATGCCTCACTCTCTACGAACGATTTAAGAAGATAAGACGATGGAATATATAAATGCAGTGTTGAAAAAGACGACTTAACGGCCATTATTTGCTACTTAAAGTGAGAATGGCTTGTGCCAGGTCGCCTTTGGCTGCTTTAATGGCTGCCAAAGCCTCGTCATGAGAAACACCAGCCTGGTCCATGACAGTTTTAATGTCTTCTTCCTTTATGTCAGGCTCTGTTGAACGGGAACGCTCTTCTGCAGCGCCGGTAATCTGCCAAGATTCCTGGCCCATCACGTTGACTTTAGCAACCTGCGGGTTTGGAATAACAATGTCCTTGTCAGGACAGCGGATGATGACTTCTAATGCTTCAATATCCTGCTGCTGGATGCCCATGCGCTGCATGGCCTTTGCCATCTCCCGAGAATTCATTTTCGGTATCATGCTGAAAGAAATGAGCCTGCCCACAAGTGCAGGGCAACTATGATAAGAATAACGACAACTGCGAAAATGATGATGTGGCCAGGCTTGAATTCAATTTTGCTGCGGTATTCCTCGAAATAAGTCGTGATACCTGCACTGCCCATCGGCATACGTGTAGTTTCTTTTGCCATAGTCGTAGTTTTACGTTCTGATATAAAAAAGGTGGGGTTGGGCAGGAACTCGCCAAACCTTTGAAAAAGGTTTGACCCAAACCACTCAAGCGGGGTCTACGACCCCGCGATATACTAAATGTGCTCTGCACTTGAATATAAAAGTGGGGTTGGGCAGGAATAAGCTGCCTTGTGTACGCCTCCAACTCAGTGATAGACACTGATGGCCAAATTAATGACCTGGACAGGCGTTCTGAGCATTCAACTTAGCGCACGTACTGTGCTTGCACCGGCGAGGGCTATCCGTTTCATCCAATCGCGCAAGAACGTCCGCACGTAATGCCCACGTTGCCGCGGGAGTCATGCATCATACTCCTTGCGCAAGGTCCGTTTCTGTGATGGAGCCAACCATTACTGATTCCCTTGCGGGTCGCCTTTGATGGTGGGCAGACTTTCCTCAGTTACCCGAAGCTCAGTACCTACCCAACCCCGACGATAAAGGACGGTTTGAGGGTATTTAAAGGTTTCGACGAGAAAAGTATAATAAGAAGCATACAAATTGACTGTTTATGGGCGAACAGCAATACAAAATAGTGGTTGGCGCGCTTGTCTTGGACAAGAAGGAACGATTTATTCTGGTTGAAGAAGAAAATGGGCAGCTTAATTTTCCATGCGGCGGTTTAGAAAAAGAAGTGATTAAAGAGGGCGCAAAAAGAGAAATTACTGAAGAAACCGGATTGCGCGTTGCACTTGATTTCGTCATTGGCGTTTATCATAACCCAAGCAGAAATGGGAAGAATGTCATAAAGATAATTTATGCAGCGCATCCAACCGGCGGAAAATTAAGCGACCACCAAGGAGCACGTTATTTCAGCAGAAGTACATTCAACAAAATTCCAAAAAAGAAATTACGCGATGCGGCCGTGAAAATGGCAGTTAATGATTATTTCAAGGGCAAAGAATATCAGTTAGATGCTATCAGGCAGTATTCTTAGAAAAAACCAAAATCGTAAGCTCTTCCGCGCCCTGCATGACTTTTCTTTCATGCTCAACTGAAAATTTGAACTCTGCGGCTTTGGTTTTAAGCAAATCAACACCGCGCTTCATCACAATGCAGAT
>JBGPJV010000003.1:0-16226 GCA_041485605.1 Candidatus Nanoarchaeia archaeon
ATGCGAGAAGGACCAAAGCCAACTTCAAAATCAATGCCAAAACAAATGAAAGTGGCGCGAAACAAAATAGACGTTCTCGAAGAAGAATTAGCAAAAATAGAAGAAAGACTGGGAAGCTTGGACTAAATTCTCCAGCATACAAATTTATTTAATTCATTCTTTCATAATCACGCATATGGGTGATTTGGGCATGATTGTGAAAAAAGAAGCTGCAAAAATGAAAGTAAACACTTCTGGCACCAGAGTCTGGGAATATTTTACAAACGAGCTGGCTTCATTGGGCCTGGCGGTTGCTGAAATTGACGGATTTTATCCCGCAGAAGATAAATGGGCAACCAACACCGGCGTTGATGAAATGTATTATGTTATGGATGGCAGCGCACACATAACTTTCGAAGGGAAAGCGCCTGCACTCATAGAACCTGGCGATGCTGTTCTCATTAAGAAAAGTGCGAAGTTCCGCGTTGAAGGAAAAGGTTTGAAAATTGTTGTTCCAACGTCTCCGGCATGGTATGCAGAACAACATAAATATGTTGATTAATTGACTTTGATTTCTTTCTCAAGAATTGACTCGTTTGGAGCAAACACAAAAGTTGCTGTGACGAACTTTCCCGCTAACACGTGCGGCAGCCAGTGAGGGTCATCAGACCACATCTTGTCAACAGGAATTTTATCAATATCAAACCATTCCGGCCTCATCTCCTCAGTTTCAATCGGATTTCCAGCCCACGTATCTGTTGTAAACACGTGCACAATCTGATCCCATTCGGGCTTGTGCGGAAATTTGAATGTGATAACTGCAGATTTTTTTACATCTTCAACAAGCAAACCGGATTCTTCCTTCAATTCACGCAATGCGGCAGCTTCAATAGTTTCGCCGTTTTCGACTTTACCGCCAAAACCGTTCCACTTGCCGGCACCAAAACCTTTCTTCTTCATGCCTAGCAAGATTTTGTTGCCATCGCGGACCATTATTAATGTTGCATTCCTCATTTTAGAAAAAGAAAGCTGCAGTGAGTAATAAATGTTTGCTCCAGAAAAAATGAGTAAATGCTGAGGCGGGCAGCGCGAAACTGTTGTTTCGCTGGTCTGCCCACCGGCATGTGCACAGTTTTGCAACAGCGCTTCGCGCTTTCAGAGTTAAGTTCTATGCGGAGGGCAGGATTCGAACCTGCGAAGGCACTAAGCCAATAGCTTTCACCACAACAACTGTGGCAAGTTGTGCTTGAGGCTATCCCCTTTGACCACTCGGGAACCTCCGCGTAACAGAATGATTTCTAACAACCTTTTAAAAATGTTATGAGAAAAAAGTTAAAAAAAGAAAACTAATACACAGAACGGTTGATCTGCGCTTGGCTATGTTGAAGATTCAGATGGGCCTGTCAGCTGTATTGCGTGTGTATTTCTGCCTGGTATAGGGGGGTTTGGATTTGGCACTGGATGGGGTGTCTTTAACGATATTTCTTGACCTGTAATGCCATCAAGAACGACAACCGCAATTGAACTTATTGCAACAAGCAAAACAATACCAATCACCGCCATAGTTTCTGTTTTCATAAATATTTCACCTCTCTAAACTTGAACGCCAAAGCTGGCGCATAAGCCGGCTATTTCAACCGGCGCCTGAACATTAGGATGGTCATACTTCCAGATGTAGCACTGCAGTTGCACTTGAGCAACATCAGAGCCAGTTGTTTGCGGCTGCTGATCAATAACATATGTTGAAGCTTGGCCGGATGATGGGAAATTTATCGGCGGCTTTGGACCGATTGGGCCCGGGCCTATTGGACCTGGACCACGTGGACCAGAGAAATCACCGGTAATATCACTTGTGAAACTGATAAAAGTCATCAGGCCGAGCGCGGCAAGCGCCACAATCAACAGTGTTGTCATTGAACCTTTTTTGTACATATGCCTTAATAGCACGAAACTAGTCTTAAAATTTCGGCATGTACAGTACGACCTGCCATACTTCGAATGGAAATCGTAGGGAGGTAAACTTTATAACAACAGCGCAATAGCACACCGCCATGAGCGTTGAAATAGCGGCAGTCGGCGGATGGGGAGAAATAGGCAGGAACATGACTGCGGTCAAAGTTGACAATGAAGTAGTTCTCTTTGACATGGGCCTGCACTTACCTAATTATATAGCACTCACTGAAGAAGAACTTGGAGAATTCAGAAAACTTACTGAAGCAAGCCTGAAAAAAGCAGAAGCAATACCACAGGACAGCTTAGTCAAGGACTGGCGCCCAAATGTCCTGGCAATTGTTCTCACGCACGCACACCTCGACCACATGGGAGCGGCGCCATACATGGCTGCAAAATATGACGTGCCCATCATCTGCACTCCTTTTACTGCAGCATTGATTCGAACAATTTGCCACGATGAAAAAATAGACCTGCCCAACAAGATAATCGCGTTAAAGCCTGGACAGACAATGCCACTTTCCAAAAACATCAAACTTGAATTCTGCCACATCACGCACAGCACGCCACAAACAATTATTGCAACATTGCACACACCACACGGCATAATCATGTATGGAAATGACTACAAATTAGATTTACACCCGACCCTCGGCAGTCCGGCAAACTTTGAACATTTGAAAAAATTAGGAGAAAAAGGAGTGCTTGCACTCATTCAGGACTGCTTATATGCTACTGAGAACAGAAAAACGCCCAGCGAACAAGTGGCAAAAGATATGCTCAGAGAAGTTTTACTTGACGTTGACAGCAAAGGAAAAGGAATTATTGTAACAACGTTTGCCAGCCACATTGCACGACTAAAGTCAATTGCTGAATTTGGCAAGATGCTCGGCAGAAAGGTAGTTTTCATGGGCAGAAGCACGGCAAAATACTGCTACGCTGCAAAAGACGCGGAAGTCTTTGACTTATTCAAACACGCAGAAGTTTTGAAATACTCGCGACAAATAAGGCAAAAACTCAAAGAAATACAAGAAAAGGGAAAGGACAAGTATCTGCTAGTCGTTTCCGGCCATCAAGGGGAACCGCAAAGCGCGCTCAGCAAGATGATAGACGGCGTGTACAACTGGAAGTTCACTCCTGACGACCACGTCATTTTCAGCTCACACGTGATACCTGCAGAAATAAACGTAAGACAGCGCGCGATTATGGACGAAAAACTCAAGAAACTCGGAGTGAGGCTGTTCCAAGACATCCACGTCTCAGGCCACAGCTCACGCGAAGATTTACGAGACATGATAAACATGGTCAAGCCCAAAAATATTTTCCCCACCCACGGCGAACAGACCATGATGAACGCGTTCAATTCTCTCGCAATAGAAATGGGGTATAAACTGAACAAAAACCTCTACCCGCTGACAAACGGGCAGCGGATTAAATTGTAACTACTCCAGCACAATAAAGCATTTAAATGTCTGATGCAAAATTTTTCTTATGGGGGTTGAAAAATGAGGCTTGTATTAGCGGATCCGACATTACTCAAAGACAGCATCTCAGTCATTTCTGATTTAGTCAACGAAGCACGCTTTAAAATAACAAGAGACGGTTTAGAATTAATTGCCATGGACCCGGCAAACGTCGCCATGGTCATCTTCAAACTCTTATCAAGCAGTTTCACTGAATACGACGTCGAGAAAGAACAGGAAATTGCGGTTAATTTGGCGAATTTCAAGCAGATTCTCAGAAGAGTAGGGGCAAGCGACATCCTCACCCTTGAACTTGCAACAGAAAACAAGCTCCAAATACAGCTCAAAGGCGGCACTACAAGAACATTCAGCCTGCCCTTGATTGAACTTGAAGAAAAAGAACAAAGAGTGCCAAACTTAACTTTCCCGATTCACATAGGGACAACCAGCACTGTCCTCAATGACGCCATTTCTGATGCTGATATCGTTGCAGAAAGCGTGACTTTCGCAGTAGAGCCGGACAAGTTCACCATCTCAGCAGAAGGAGACTTAAGCAAGGCGCACATTGAAATCAAGAGCAGTGAAGACACTAAGATAAAAAGTGAAAGCCCTGTAAAAATCAAGGCAAAATACTCCATCGAATATCTGAAAAAAATGATTAATGCAGGAAAACTGGCAAATGAAGTCAGCATATTCTTCAACCAGGACTATCCACTGAAGCTCGAATACAAGATTGTGGATAAACTCTTGCTGAGCTTCATTCTCGCACCACGTGTTGAAAACGACTAGGCACAAAGCTTATATATCTTTCACTACTAATTAGTAGTATGAAATATCTTGCACTCATAAGGCCGCAGCAATGGTACAAGAACCTGTTAGTGTTTCTCGCAGTCGTATTTGCGCATAAATTGCTTGACACCACTGCACTTGGAGAGGCAGGCATCGCATTTCTCAGCTTCTGCGCATTAAGCTCAGCAACGTATGTAATCAATGACTACGCAGACCGGCACAAAGACCGGATGAATCCAGAGAAATGGAACAGGCCGTTGGCAGCGGGAACAGTAAGTGTCGTGGCTGCATTGCTGATTGCTTTAGTGCTTGTTACAATCGGTTTGGGACTTGCATTTTTACTGCCAGCAAACTTTCTTTACATGACCTTAACTTATTTCGTACTATCACAATTATACACTGTCTGGCTCAAGAACGAAGCATTCGCAGATATTTTAGTTATTGCGACCAACTTCGTCATAAGGGCAGTAGCGGGAGCATTTGCCATTGACGTGCCAATTTCTCCGTGGCTGATTTTGGGAGTGTTCTTCATGGCACTGTTTTTACTTTTAGGAAAAAGAAGAAGCGAGCTTGAATTGCTCAAAGGTAAAGCAGAACTCCACAGAAAAACACTAGATGCATATTCCCTTGACGTTGTTGCACGGCTTAGCGCACTCGCCACAACCGCGCTTGTCTTTTCATACGCGCTGTTCGTGTTCTTCGGACTGCACCATTTGCTGTACATCACCCTGCCGATTGCACTCTACGCCATTTTCAGATATGATGGCTTGGTGAGCTCGGGCAGCAAAATAGCACGGCACCCAGAATACGTGTTTATGGATGCACGCATAGTTGTGGCAATGCTCATATGGGGCGCGCTGACTGTTGGAGTTTTGTACTTCTAACGTTTCTTGCCAAAATAGAACATCTTCTGCATGTCAACGTCAGCACTTGAGAACTTGCCCTGGCGGGGGTGCTCTTCCTTCGGCTCAGTCTTTAAGGGAGCCTGCACTTCTTTTGGATTTGGAGACTCGTGCACCTTGTGCAGTTCTGCCCTGACCATTTCAAGCTGCTGGGCAAGAGAATTCAACGCAGAACGCAATAATCCAAGCTCCTGCTCATACTTTCTGTTATTCTGCTCGAGTATGAGTTCAAACCTTCTTTCTGCCAACGGGTCAGCGTTCTGGACAGAAATTTGCGGAACTTCAGAAACGACTTCCGGCTCTTTTTCCATGTATACCTGCTCTGCCTGCTGCATTGCATCATCACTGGAATTTGCAAAATTGTGCTTGCGCAATTCGGCAGCCAAACTATTCACCTGCTGCAATTTGAAAACGTCCATGTTTACTCACCGTCCATTTCTAAATAACCGTTCTTCAGAACAAACCGCCTGCCTGCGGCAGGCACCTTTGGCTGCGTGCTGATTTGAGGCAGGTGCTCGCGGCGAACTCCGCCCAAGTTTATCGCGCACTTTTCGCAATACAACTTGTTGCCTTCACGCTTCGCAATACAATATTCGCACACACGCTTTCCGCACCACATGCAACCACCGACGTGGTCCTTCTTGTGTTTATCGCATTTCATCATAGTGTGAATTGGTTACCAAAGTTCTCTTTTACGAACTGCGCCATCATTGTGTTGTTTGCCAACATATAAGACTTGTAAGCAGTTGCAAACAATCCCTCTCTCAAACAGGTGTCTCCCAATGTTGAGAGACGCTGCTGGTCGCCGGCCATCTCGTACGCTTTTGCGGCATAGCCCAGCTGGCGTTCGCGCAATGCCTTGTCACCGACTTCTGCAAGCTTCTGCTTGTTGTTAACGGCGCTAAAAACCTCAATCGCATGATCATACTTCTCCTTTCTCAAACAATCTTCTCCAACGCGGGTAAGTCGTTCCACATCCTTAATAGCAAGAAAGGCGCGGATAGCATCACCTGTTTTCCCCTCTTCAAGGCAGCGGTCGCCGCACTTCAACAATTTTTCAGTATTGTCTGCCAAGCGGTAGCATTCTATAGCATTTGAAAACAATCCAACTTTTTCATAATCCTCGCCCAAGTTGGTAAGTTTTTGACGGTTGCCCGCAAGAATAAATGCCTTCATTGCCTCTGGCAAGCGGCCTTTTCTGACATACTCGTCGCCAAATGCATTCAGCAAAGACAACCTTGTTGTCTCGTCAAACATTGACAGGTTAATGTGCTCCAATCCCTTTTCAATCAATGCGGGCAGAATCTGCCTGAACTGAGAAAGCTTTTGTTCGCGGGCGCGAATCTCGTTCACGTTATCCGCCACATTTGAAACAACTTTTTGGAGAATCTTGTCTTCCATATTACAACACCTCTTTGAACACTCAACAGTGAATTAAATTCAAAGTAAACTGATATATAAATGTTACTATTTTGTATACTAGATGTTTTATCGACGGTGGGCTTTAAAGAGAATTTTACGGAAACCAGAACTTTTTTATGCTAAGCACGATTACAGATTTTCATGAACCTGCTCATAGCGATTTTTGGTGCGTGGTTTGCCAACCAAATTCTCAAAATGATTATCTCGCGCGACGCGTCCATGTTCTTCAAAGTAGGAGGAACGCCGAGCAGCCACGCCGCACTGGCAGGAGCTGCAGCATCAGCAATTGCCATTCAAACAGGATTTGCCTCTGCACCAGCTGCAGTCGCGTATGTGCTTCTGTGCTTCACGATCCATCACGCAGTGCACCAGAGAAAACACCACACGATGCCGGAGACAATTGTTGGCGCGCTAGTGGGAATAATTAGCGCTGCACTTCTAAGTTACATGTAAGCAGGAACCATAGAAAACAAACTTTCCAAGCCGCGGCGCAAAGCGGGCTTCTCAGTAATCTGGTCATGCGTGAAAGGATAAACCAGCCATTTCTCATTTGACTTTGGATTCACGAAATAAATGCACAATCCCTTCAGCTTTGCCAGCTTGTCCCAGTTTGCAATTACCAAATCCAAGTTTTTTTTCGTGTTTAAGACGACAAGCCCTGAACTATTGGCTGCCTTTTGAACAATTTCGTCAACATTCGAAAGCTCAGGACGGACTAAAAAAAGAACATCACCGCCCGCCTTGTGAACAATGAAATCGCCATTGAGGTTTTCAATTCCGGTAATTGATTTTTGAATTGCATCACGGCTTTTGAGAAAAATCTGCGCCCACTCTTTCAGCTCGGCAACAAGGTCCATGACGCGCAAGGCAAAAGCCAGCTACTTAAACTTTTATATTTCCAGCAACGTGACAACAACTATGCTGTAAGTTCTTCAGCGGGCGTTTCCTCGCCTTCCTCAGAATAGCTTGGCACGGCCGCCTTGCTGATAATCATTATGTCGCCAACCGCTTTTACCAGCTGATGCGGCACAATAACACCTTTTGCGCTGCCGAGCACCTTGCTCAAAAACGAGTTCTTTGTAGCCCGGACACGCCAGCCCTGCACTTTTGTAGAAGTGAGAATAGCCTCCTCAATATCACCAAAATAATCACCCTGATCAGTAAACACCTTCATATCGTAGGTTTCTTGAATTTTTTTCAGCCTGAGCATGCAATGTACCTCCTTACGTCGGAAATTCGCAAAAACACATAAATGTGCGGATTTCCGATCGTGATCAAGAACAGTCAGTTCTTGACAGTTCACCACTTACGAGAGTTAAAACTATTTAAAGATTATGGTAGCACATTAATATAGGTCGCAGTCTCCGTGTAAAACCATGGCACGCGTGAAAATCGTAGGAACATCCCACATAGCGCCTGAAAGCCTGGCAAAAGTGGAGAAAGTCATACGCGAGCTCAAGCCGCAGATCGTAGCCATAGAGCTTGACAGGAAAAGATTGTATGCGCTCCTTTCCAAAAAACAGCAATCTATCAGCATTCGCGACATCAGGAGAATAGGGTTTAAGGGCTGGCTGTTTGCTTTGATAGGAGCTTATGCGGAACGCAAGCTCGGCTCCAAAGTGGGCGTTTCCCCCGGCGCAGAAATGGTCAAAGCAGTAGCCTTGGCGCACGAAGCCGGCGCGAAAACAGCATTAATCGACCAGGACATTGAAGTCACGCTGAAAAGATTCTCCAAAGAGCTCACGTGGAAAGAACGATGGACTTTTGTCGTTGATTTATTCAAAGGACTTGTGCTGAGAAAAGGCGTGAAATTTGACTTATCAAAAGTGCCTTCACAAGAACTAATCGCAGAACTCATTGAAGATGTCAGAAAAAGATATCCCAGCGTCTACCGCGTACTGGTGCAGGAAAGAAATGAGTACATGGCAAAAAGACTTGCGCACATTGTTGCACACTATCCTGAAGACACCATTGTAGTAGTTGTGGGAGCAGGACACGAGAAAGAAATAGCGCGCCTGCTGAAAAGTTATTTAAAGGCAAACGAAGAGAATAGTGATAAAAAGAGATGAGCTTACGCAACTATTTGGACAAACTGAAGAGATACTTCTGGTTTTCACGAGAAGAATGGCTCTCATTCTGGATTGTAGTAGTCTCGCTAGCAGTCATTTACTCCTGGAACCAATGGGGAACTTCTGGGTTTGAGCCCATCACCGGACTGAAGAATTTCATCATTGCAATAATTCTGGTTGGAATAACCGTGTTTGTCCACCACGCAGGACAACGCATGATGGCATTAAGATTGGGATTGCGCGCAGAACAAAAACTATGGTGGTACGGATTCATCATTGGATTAATCCTCGTCATTATATCACGTGGCAACATAAAGTTTTTAGCCGCAACATCAACCGTTGCATACATGCTTCCCGCCCACCGCCTGGGAGCATTCCGTTACGGACCAAATGTAGGAACCATTGCGAAAATCGTTTTGGCAGGACCAATCCTAAACATCTTATTCTCCGCGCTTGTAAAGACAATGGAGTGGGCAGGCATGCTCAACCCATATATTGCACAGAAACTATTTGTCCTAAATTTGGTTTTTGCCGGCTGGAACATGATACCAATACCACCACTTGACGGATCAAAAATATTCTTTTACTCACGCCTCATCTACGCATTCATCTTTGGCTCAATCACATCATACGTAATTATGGTGTACGTGTTTAACATCTACTCATACATTTTCGCACTGCTCATTGGAGGAGTATTCTGGCTGTTCTTCTACATGTTCTTTGAGCGCAAAGCACGAGGATACGCATGAAAGCAGACGTCATGTTTGACTGGCCTGAAATGCTCTCCTTGTTTTTTTTGATAGGCGGATTTTTCATGGCAATATTCTCCGGCAATCCAATAGTGCTTTACACCGTGTGCTTCTTAACCGGACTGCTGTTAGGCAGAACATGGTATAAGTTCAAACTCAGCCACTGCATTCCTGTTTTTCTCGTCATCATGTCATTCTTTCTAGGATTTGTGCTTGGCGGCATATTCGCAAACCTGAGGATAGTCGCCCTGGCATTGCTTGCAGGAATTCTTATCAGCTACTGGCTGCACGCCAGAAAAATAATTAGAACCGCGTAAGCATTAAATAGAACAGAAGCACGAAAAAAACTCATGCTAAGGGGGTTTACACCGAGATTATACCAAGAGACAATACTCGCCACTGCGGCGATGAAAAACACGCTAGTTGTACTTCCCACTGGCATGGGAAAGACCGGCGTTGCATTACTTTTGGCCGTACAGCGCTTGAAACAGTACCCTCAGTCAAAGATTTTGATTCTCGCGCCAACAAAACCGCTCGCGGAACAACACCTGATGACTTTTACGCAAGCACTTGACCTGCCTGAAGAAAAATTTGTTCTTTTTACAGGAAATGTGCCACCGGAAAAAAGAGTCCAGCTCTGGCAAAACGCCCAGATTATTTTTTCGACACCGCAAGGACTGGAAAATGATGTTATCAGCGACAAAATAGACATCTCAAAAGTGAGTTTACTGGTATTTGACGAGGCGCACAGGGCAACAGGGGATTACAGCTACGTCTTTTTGGCAAAACAATACCAAAGAAAATCAGATTACCCAAGAATACTGGCGTTGACTGCAAGCCCGGGCAGCGAAACAGCGAAAATAGAGGAAGTGTGCACGAATCTTGGCATTGAAGCTGTCGAAATCAGAACAGAGAAAGACCCCGACATGCAGCCATACATACAGCCAATCGACGTTGAATGGATAAAAGTAGAACTGCCCGAAGCTTTCAAAAAAATACAACATTTACTCCAGCAGTGCATCAAAGGAAAAACAGACAACCTCAAACAATACGGCATCAAAGGAGCGTTCATGAGCAAAAAGGACTTGCTGCAGACGCAGGCGCAACTGCATATGCGCATATCGTCAGGAGAAAAAGACTTTGAAGCAATGAAAGCAATAAGCGTTCTTGCCGAGATTATCAAAGCACAGCACGCGCTTGAACTTTTGGAAACGCAAGGAGTTGCGCCATTGAACAAGTATTTGGCGGGATTATACGAACAGGCAGACAGCAGCAAAATAAAAGCCGTCAGGAATTTAACTGCCGATTTATCTTTCAAAAGCGCGTTCATTCTCGCGCAAAGACTGCTGGAACAAAAAATTGAGCACCCAAAAGTTTCGGCACTTACTAATTTCATCTCTAAAGAACTTGCACAGAACAAACTGACAAAAATAATCCTGTTCACACAGTACAGAGATACTGCCGTGACACTTTCTGAAGAACTAAATAAACAGCCCGGAGCGCTGGCAAAAGTGTTTGTCGGTCAAACAAAGAAAGGAGAGACTGGATTAAGCCAGAAAGAACAAAAAGAAATGCTCGACATGTTCAAAGACGGATTGTTTAACATTTTGGTTGCGACAAGCGTTGCAGAAGAAGGACTGGACATTCCAAAAGTTGATTTAGTCTTGTTTTACGAACCAATTCCGAGCGCAATAAGGCACATTCAGAGGCGTGGAAGAACAGGAAGACAGGAAAAAGGCAGAGTTGCAATCTTCATGACAAAAGGCACACGCGATGAAGCATATGCCTGGAGCGCCAAGCACAAAGAAAACAGAATGGTGCACGTTCTTGAGCAGATGAGAAAAGATTTGGCATTCAAACTGGCGCCAAAACAGCCGACGCTTGCACAATTTGACACAGGCATAAAGATATTCGCTGATTACCGAGAAAAAACGACCGGCACAGTGAAAGAGCTTGTTGAACTTGGAGTAAGCATCAAGCTTGACATGCTGCAGTGTGCAGATTACGTCCTTAGCTCACGCGTGGGAGTAGAACTCAAGACGTCTGCTGACTTTGTAGACAGCCTAATTGACGGCAGACTGCTGGAGCAGCTCAAAACTCTAAAAAGAAGCTATGAAAGGCCGCTAATCATCATTCAAGGAACATCTGATTTGTATTCGATGAGAAACGTGCACCCAAATGCCATCAGAGGCATGCTTGGAACAATTGCGATCAGCTACGGCATCCCAATTCTTTACGCCAAAGACGAGAAAGACAGCGCCGCATTACTTCTGTCAATAGCGAAAAGAGAACAGGACGGCGAAAAAAAGGATTTTGCGCCGCATGCAGACAGAAAACCAATGACTATGAAAGAACAGCAGGAATATTTAGTGAGTGCGCTGCCTTCAGTCGGGCCAAATCTTGCGAAAGAACTGCTGAAACATTTTGGCACTGTGCAATCAGTATTCACTTCTACCGAAGAAGACCTGCAGAAAGTAGCAGGCGTTGGAGAAAAGATTGCAAAACTTATTCGCGATATTTCTACACAAAAATACTAGACAAACTAGAATTTCATCTGCGTTAAACGCTTCACACGCTCTGAAGTTGGCGGATGAGTGCTAAAAAGCGCGACGATACCGTGCGCGGTAAAAGGATTGACGATAAAGAGAGAACTAGTTGTCGGATTGCCCATGCGCATTGGATGGGCTTTGCAGCCGTGCTCAAGTTTGCTGAGTGCACTTGCTAAACTGCGCCCGTCTTTGATTGTCTTCGCGCCAGTTTCATCTGCCAAATATTCTCTAGAACGGGAAATGGCGAGCTGCAACAAGAGAGCAACAATTGGCGTAATGATAATCAGGGAAATTGCGGCAATTGGATTAACTCTATCGCGGTCATTGCCCATTCTTGAATACATAGCCATGCGTGAAACCGTTGAAAGAACTGCAGCAAGTGTAGCTGCAATTGTTGTCACAAGCATGTCACGATTTTTCACGTGAGACAATTCGTGCGCAAGAACGCCTTTAAGCTCGTGATCATCAAGAAGCTTAAGAATTCCTTCGGTGCATGCAACTACTGCTTTCTTGGGAGACGGGCCAGTTGCAAACGCGTTAGGCGTCTCTGTAGGCACTATATAGACAGCAGGTTTTGGCACGCCAATCTTGTGAGCGAGCTCTTCAACCATCTTGTGCAGATGCGGATACTCCTTTTTTGACGCCGGCTTTGCACGATACATTGCAAGAACTAATTTGTGCGACCAGAAAAACATCGCAAAATTCAGCAAAACGGAGAAAATGAGCGCGATAACAAGACCGTTATTGCCGCCCAGCAGAAAGCCGACGGCAAGAACTAGACTAGAGAGGATACCGAGCAATAATACCGTCTTAATCTGATTCCACATTATTCCACCTGATCATTTTTTGTTTCCACCACTTATAAAACTTATGAATGCACATTCACAACCTTAAAAAAGAGAAGAATTTTTGCAGACCTCATGAAATACATTATCCCCATTATTGCACTTATTGTACTGGCGGCCTGCGTACAAGTACCGATGGAAAAAAATGCCACAAATGTAAGTGAAACAGCAACAATCCACGCCAATATCACTGTACAAGATATCCTTAATGAATTTGACGCTCTGGATGCACAGTACAACACGTCCTGGAAGAAAGAACAAATTCCGAAAAGCATTATTAATCCGAAAGCACTGCGGCAATGGACAGACCACACTCTTGCACTCAAAAATATCACTCGAAGAGGCACACTTGCGTCTGAACTTATTGATGCACGACTTGAAATGCTCAGCGCTCAAACAGCAGTGTATCTAGGCGTTGAAATTGGAAGAAAAGGAGCTGTGCCTTTCACAGCAGGAGAAAATGACACTTTTATTATCGGAACACTCAACTGCAGCAACATAAAAGACATCGCCAAAGCAACCAAACTATACCAAGTGGCATTCCACAGCTGGGAACGCTTCAGCGACCATATGGACAACGTTCTCCAAAATGATGCTGCAGCACGGGAATTCCTAGGCGTCGACAAGAACAGAATGCCATTCTATGAATCAGCCTTCCAAAAAGCACGGAAAAAAATAGAAGCGACTGCCGAGGCAGCAAAAGAACAATGCGGCTTTGCAATCAAACTTGAGCCCGAGCCAGAAATCCCGCCAATCCTTCAACATGGCGGAGTGGTGTCTTAAACAACGCTTCACGCAGCCGGTTGTCTATTTTTACACCGTGCTTTTGCAAATCACGCGATAAGACGTAATACAATTTTTTGCCTTCATCGTCTAGGTCGGTCAGTAAAACAACTTCTTTTGCAATATCTGCAATGTCTTCAACGACCGCATACAACGGCTTTTTCAACGAGAGAATATTTGTAATGCCCAACGCGTTTAATGCACGCACATCTTTCAAGCCTTCTACAACGACCAAAAGATTTTTCTGCCTAATTCCATCAAGCGCTTTTTGCACTTCCTCAACTTCTTCCACACTGGACATATACAGGGCGAAGTTATATAAATTCTCGGAGCATAAAGAGAAACGGGGATGGCAGACTACCAAAAAATACACATCAGCATATTGCTGAAGTACTATAAGCGACCTGAAATACAGGAAGCGCTTGTTGGGGCGGCAGACAGAAAAGAAATCGCCATAAGCTATGGGGGCACGGGCTATGGAAAACGCCCAGACGCTCTGAATTATCCCCGAGACGTTCTTGAAATGGTCAAACAGGGAGCAACAAGCTTTCACTGCAGCGAAGAATTGTGGAGAAACCCATTACATATTGTAACCGGCATGAAGCCTGAAGAGATGAATGAACTGCGCCTTGGCTGGGATTTAATATTAGACATTGACTGTCCTGAATTAGAGTATTCAAAAATTGCCGCAGATTTACTTGTGCAGGCATTACGACATCACGGCGTGCAGCATGTTTCTGTGAAGTTTTCAGGCAACCACGGGTTCCACATCGGCGTTCCATTTGAAGCATTCCCTGAAACAGTCAATGGCAAGCTTATCAAAGACCAGTTTCCCGACGGGCCGAGAAAGATTGCGGCATACCTGCAGGCCATGATTAAAGAGCCGCTTGGACAAAAGCTGCTTCAAAAAGACACGTTGTCAAATATCGCAGAAAAAATCAAGAAAAACGTTGGTGAAATTGTAAAGAACGGGCAATTTGAGCCGTTTAATGTTTTGTCGATTGATACTATTTTGATTGCGACACGGCACCTCTACAGAATGCCCTACTCAATGAATGAGAAGTCCGGGCTCATAAGCGTTGTTATCAAGCCAGAAGAGATATTATCATTTGACAAAAAAGATGCTTCGCCAGAGAAAGTTGTGCCGAAAATGACCTATCTGGACAGAAATAACATAATTCCCGGAGAAGCAAAAAAGCTCATCGTGCAGGCATTTGACTACAAAACAACACTTGAAGGGCCGACAGAAATCAAGGAAATGCTCGATAAAGGCAAAAAAGAGTTTGAGCCAGTTACTGACGCCGTGCCGGAACAATACTTTCCACCGTGCATACAATTAATTTCGCAAGGACTAAAGGATGGACGAAAAAGAGCGATGTTTATACTGATAAATTTCCTGTCATCGTGCGGATGGAGTTATGAAAAAATAGAAAACTATCTCGCTGAATGGAACAAGAAAAATGCAGAGCCGCTGCGAGACGTATTAATACACGGGCAGCTAAGATATCACAAGATGATGAAAAAGAAAGCGCTGCCTCCAAATTGCGACAATAAAGCGTATATGGTAGACTTAGGCGTGTGCAAACCAGACGGATTCTGCCCAAAAATCAAGAATCCAGCCAATTACGCAATAGCAAAACAGCGAATGATGGCAAGAATGGCTGAAAAAGGCAAGAAGGCTCGTGAATAGATAGCTTTATAAATAACCCTCTTTCTCGAGGAGTCATCTGACGAGCCTGAGAAGGAATCCCAGTACAGTCAGTGCAAAAGGCACTACCTGTTTCTTACTGGAATTCCGCAAAAGGCTCTGTTGGTGTAACACGGTTAAGGGCATCGTGTTTATCAAAAAAACGAATACATAGAGGAGTCTATGCCAAGAATTCGAACACCACGACAAGGAAGCATGCAATATTGGCCGCGCAGCAGAGCGGCAGACATAGTTGCACATATCAGAACGTGGCCTCAGGCAAAAGACGCAAAGCTGCTGGGCTTCGTCGGCTATAAGGTGGGCATGACCCACATTATTGCCACCGACAACACCCCTACTTCTTTAACAAAAAATGACGACATCCAAATTCCAGTAACCGTTCTCGAATGCCCTCCAGTCAAAATCGCCGCAATCCTTCTCTACAAACAAGACGCGTATGGAATGCACTGCACGGGCCAAATCAACGCAGAAAAACTTGACAAAGAAGCAGGCAGGACAATCATACTACCAAAAAAAGCGGGCAAGCCGTCAAACACAAAAGACCTTTCAGACGTCAGAGTGCTTGCATTCACCCAGCCAAAATTCACCACAATCGGCAAGAAAACTCCGGAATTCTTTGAACTCGGAGTTGGCGGAGCAAAGCCAGAAGACAAGCTCGCATACGCGCAAGGCGTGTTGGGCAAGGAAATCAAGCTCACCGATGTTTTTACCGACGGACAAATTGTTGACACGATTTCAGTAACCAAAGGAAAAGGATACCAGGGACCAGTCAAGCGATTCGGGATTGCATTGCGTTCACACAAATCAGAAAAAACAAAGAGAGGACCGGGTTCACTAGGTCCGTGGCACGGTTTCAGAGGGTTCAGAACACCCCACGCCGGTCAAACCGGATTCCAGCAAAGAACAGAGCACAATAAGCGCATTCTCAAAATTTCTGATGACGTAACACAAATCAACCCAAAAGGCGGATTTTTGCGATATGGAATCATAAAAAACCAATATGTCCTTTTCAAAGGCA
>JBGPJV010000004.1:0-16215 GCA_041485605.1 Candidatus Nanoarchaeia archaeon
TCCTTCAAGACAATCACGCGCGGCGTAAATAAACTCTTTCAACTCTTTAGCTTCGCCTATGCGCCTTGGTTCTTCAACTAATTCATTAACTGTCATCTTCACTCACCTGCGCGAAGAACAAGATAGCGGTTTAAAAGAGTTGTGATTTCACTGGACAACCGCTCACAGCGTATTTAAGGAAGCATTTTCTTGAATTTTACTGTGAGGCAGAGCACACTTCTAGAGTTTGAACTGACTGTTATTACTGAATACATTCCAATGCGGAAATATCCCTATAAAACACGCCATGGCCTTGCAGAATTGCAATTGAGGAAGCGCTTGGAAAAGCAAGGCTGGCACGTCTGGCGGGGAGGATTCGTGCACGCCATTGCAGCCGATGTATATCCTTCTGTAAAAAAGAAATATTTGCAGCTTGCAGAACTTATAATGGAGATTTATGGAGAAAGATCACTTGATTTTCTTTGCTATTTGTGCGCAGTGCACCACGGCATGCCAGATTTAGTTTGTTATCACCCAACTTTACGGCAGTTCAAGTTTGTTGAATGCAAATTTGGTCACGAACAGCTGAGCAGCAGACAAGTAATGACGATAAAAAGGCTGCAAGATGAGGGTTTTAGCGTAGAAGTTCACAAATTAGTAGAAGATTGTACGAAAACCAGAAAAGCAAAAGTCAATCTGGTTACGAAAGAAAAGAAAGTTCTTGAAAAAGAGATGAAAATTACGCAGTTTAAGGAAAAGAAGCGTCACGTTGCAGTCACGTTAGGCACGTAAATGTCCTGAGGGCGTGCTTTCACGCCGCTGACTTCCCAGAAGCCAGTTTCGTTGATGATTACTGTGCCGTTCTTAATATAATATTTATTCACTGCGTCAGTAAACCAACCTTGATTTAAGCTAAACAACTCATTGTCAAGAATAATCGCATTATATTTCTTTTCACGAAGAGTTGCTACCAGTTCTTCCTGCAGCCGGTTGCCTTCAGTCTTGTCTTTCGTCCTGAAAAAGTCCCAAATAGTCAATGCGTGTGCGTTACTTTGTTTGCCTAATTGTGACAATAAATATGGATGATTGGGAACAAAAACGGGATCAGGAATGCTGGCAAGCAAATTTGTGAATTTCTGTCCGGTTTCAACGCTTCCAGCAGCGGGAATGTAGTTATGCGGATTGTAGAGTAGCACAGCAAACTGTATGAAAATCATCAGATAAACCGCCATTTTTCGATTTGTGTCGCTCTCATGTAGAAGTTTTGCTATTCCTAAGCCACACAGTATCGCTATGATTGCATATGCTGGGAATAGCGCATTGTTCCAGCCGCCCCTGTGCAATCGTGAAGCCCAGGACGCAGCCATCATTCCTATTGCCGCATAAGAGAAAAAATTCTTTGCAAGCTTCAAACGCTGGCTGCCAAGATAATAAAGCGAGAACACGCATGAAATAAATACCGCTCCGATGTCATATTTCCAAAAATCAAGATAAAACCGCTGCTCAACTTCATGCTGGAACGGCATGAGCAGATATACAGAAAACCAGCCGTCAGAAAAGTGATTCAGAAGAATAATTGCAATTCCCGAAAGCGCTATTGCTGTTCCTATGAAATAAACTGAACGGCGCTTATTTGCAATGATATCGTACGCAAACAAGGGTATTGCAATCACCGCTGCTGTCTGCTTTGTTTGGAAGCACAATGATAAAAGTACGCCGGCAATAATTTCTGATTTCCATGTTTTTCCAAAACGCAAGGCGTAAATTGTTAGGAGAAGCAAAAAGAGGAATAACGAATCAACCCGTGCAATATCCATCCAGACGCCGCTTGCTTCGTATGTCGCGGCATACAGGCCAGCGGCGATGATGCCTGCAAACTTACTCTGGGATTGCTTTTTGGTTATTAAGAAAATAAGGAAAATGCAGCCCAGTGATGAGAGAAATGAGACCAATCTAACCGGTACAAAACTGATACCTGTGACGCTGGCAACCATTGCGGAAACATAATAATAGAATGGCGTGTAAATAAACGGCGTGAATTCTAGTGTTGGTTCGGCATAGAACTGATGCCCTGATAGAAGCACCCGCACCTGTTCCACTGACTGGCCTTCTGTGACTTCTATTTCAAACGGATAAAGAATATGATTAATTCCAAGAAAAATGTAAACAAGAATGTACGCAAGGGCGCATCCGGCTACAGCATATTTGCAGATTTTGTTCAGTTTGACCATCTTACTTTCAAAACGTTGAAAAATGAGCCCACTAGCTGTTTGAAACGCAGCTTCGATTTTCCTTCCTTTCGGTCAACATAGAAAATAGGCACTTCTGTAATCTTGCAGCCCATCTTTTGACAATAAAATAAAATTTCAGGCAGAAAAGAAAGCCATTGAACCTGAATCTTTTCAAGCGGCAGTTTTTCAATGACGTTTCTCTTGTAACAGCGGTATGCACTGTTGTTGTCGCCAACAGAAAGGCCAAAGATCGCATTCGCGTAGCCTTTGGCAGCATAACTAAGCAGTATTCTTCGGAGCGAGCGCGTCTGCCCGCCGCCTTTTGTGTATCGTGAGCCGATGACAACATCACTGTCTTTTGCTTTTTTAAGCAATGCAGGAATATATTTTGGGTCGTTGGACAAATCTGCATCCATTGAAATAATGTAGTCTGCATTAGAATTCTTCAATGCACACCTAAAACCGTCAAGATATGCAGAGCCGAGTCCTGATTTTTTTGGGCGCGTGAGCATGAACAGCTTTTTTGGGTATTTTTTCATCCATTTCTGCACGATTTTTCCAGTGCCATCTGGAGAGCTGTCATCGACAATCAACACCTGAAGCGGAATTTTCAAAGAAAACAGTTTCTTAAGAAGAGTTTCAATGCTTGCTGCTTCGTTATACGTTGGAATAACAGCTATAGAGCTCACGCTTACTGATGCACACAAAACCTATAAAATACTTATTGTCAGAATTACTTATTGTTTCGCGGAGGAGGCATGTATGCCGGTCTCTGGTACAATGAGTCAACACGGTGGTATGTCTCATAGTCGCGCAATTCCTGCTTCTGGTCCAATTGACGCTGCGGTGCAGGGCAACCAGCCTGCGTTAATGCAGCTGCCGCCAATACAATAGTTCCCAAACATCTCTTTATGGTGTTCATGATAGTCACTAAGTAGTAGTGATATTTAAAGCTTTCGTTTCCTATTGGTGAAATAGCTTATAAAGAGCTTTATTGCGCTCTTCACGGGTAGTTTCATTGTCGTGGTTCCAGTCTACCAGCGCATCTATAACTGGCTGGTATGTCTCGTACTCTTGATAAAGCTCCTCGAACTGGTCAAGCTCCTGCTGGGAAGGCTCGGGAACAGCTTTAGGACCACGGTACTTTGACAGCAGCCTGCCCATTGGCGTCTTAGGGCTTAAAATGTCATCAAGAACTTTTTTCACATTATTATCCGGTACTTTTTCTTCCGGCTCACCAATCATACGCACCATGTGCGTCCAAATCCGCCCATCATACCATCTGTCATACCGCTTGCTTATTTCTTTAAAACCATCATCAAGCATCTTCTTTGCCTTGGGCGTTACAAGACAAGCATAGCGATCTGCCGCAATATACTCTGCGACCTGCTCCTGTGCAAAAGTGTGCCTTTTCTCATACCAAAAAGTCATCATTCCAATTCCGACGCCAACTCCGCAGGCAAACGCCATCACGTAATCTTTCAGGCGCTTGCACGGCCTGTCTTCGTGCTGAGAACGCATTCTAACATGTTCTTCAAACTCATCCTCATCCCGCACCCTGTAATTAGCGTCTTTCATATCGAGCACCTTCTGTTGCCCTTTCTACCAACCGGTATATTCCGGGAAAATACTTCCGACAGAGTTCAACAGTGTCGGTTTTTCCAAGCCATTCTTCTGTGGATGGCAAATCTCTAGAGGGCAAAGCATACTCCGCTCGTATTGCAACCTGCGTCTCAGTGCCATCAGGCTCAATTCTTCTCACCAATAAGTCCAAACGAGTAAGTTTTTCCATTTGTATCACCGAAAATATTACAAGACGGGGTTGTTAAAGGGTTTATCGACTAGAAAGTTGGAAGATTTCTGGAAGAAGTTGGAAGATTTACGAAAAAATAAAAGAAAATCGAAAAATTACGCGCGGCGCTGGTATTCCTGCAAACTTCTATAACCAAGATTGCGCAGTTTGTTTGCAACATACGTTGCCATCTCAATTATCAAGCCAAAACCCTTGAAAGTGTATGGAGTGTAGCCTTCGAGCACATTGGCACCTTCAACAAAAGCATTCCACGCCTGCTCGCCTGAATCAATTCCGCCTGCAGCAGCAATAAACGCTTTGGGAAATGCAGCTCTGGTGTCTTTTATTGCACGCTGACGGTAATCCTGCAAGAAAGTACCGCTTCTCCCAGCAGATGGATAGCCCCAGTCTTTTGAAGGAACTTGCTCTTTAGGAACCATGTAAGTGTTAACTGCAACTATTCCATCGCCGCCGCCCTGCATCCATGCATCGACAAGCCCGAGCCATTCCTTGCGCTTTGTTTCTTCATTGTCATATGGCCCCATCTTGACTAATTTCAATTTGCTGCCGACTTTTTTTGAGAGTAACTCAGCACTTTTTCTAAATTCGGACGGAGTTCTGAGAGCTTTTAATGCGCCTGTGTTTGGCGAGAAAGGGTTCCAGACGAATCCATCGGAATATATGTTGAGCTTTTCAATCAACGTATCCAATTCCTGATACGCAATGTCCAATTGCTCTGGCTGTGGCGGAATTCCGCATATGCTTGTCAACAATGGGGCTTTTCCTCCCTGCGCGTGATATAACGCTGCTTTGTTAAGTGCGTATTCCAATCCTTTATGCGGGAAACCCTGCGCATTGTAAACTTCATTTGCCGCTTCATCAACTGCGACACGCGGACGGTTATTTCCAGGGCGCGGCTGTACGACAACTGTGCCCCATTCCAAGAAGCCAAATAAGTGTGATAATGGAGATAACGCATCACCATTCTTGTCCAGCCCTGCAGCCGTGCCAAAAGGCATAACTTGCTTTCCGGCTACGTTAACGTACAATTCAGGAAAATTAAAATCCTTGGCGGAATCTTTTATGACGTCCTCGTACGCAACCATTGCTTCAAGCGCCATCTCATGCACACGCTCAGGGTCGCCGCCAGCAAGCGCATACGCGGCAGGGCGGATAAAACTTCTAAAATAACCTGTGTCTTTTAGACCAAGTTTGAATCCTTTCTTTTTAATCCAGTTAACGACGCCTATAATCTCACTCCATTTGGAATCGGCTTGCCGTCAAAGTAAAAGCTTCCTTTTTCATCCTTTGCATACTTGCCTTCTGCTAGGTATTGCAATGTTAGAGGGAATATCTTCCAGTCTCCAACTTCCTTTAACTTGCCTTGATGCCAGTCAATGTTCCTTTTCAGGTCTTTCTTCTCCATCATGCTGATATCAACATCAAGCCGAACTTCCAATGGCTGTGAAATCATGAAAATCTTTCCGCAGTCAACCTTTGATGAGTTGATTTTGCCGTCTGTCACGGCAGATTCCAAAAGAATAGTGGATGAACGCAGTTCTTTCGCGCCGTCCCGAATCGCTTTTTCAATTGCATCATCTCCAGTGTATTTGCGATACGTACCCTGCACAACAGACAAATCACCCGGGTGCACGTTCACTGAGATGAAAGACTTAGTAAGCTTCTCGGTTGCGATGCGCATATAACCAGCGAACGCCGCGCATTGAGCGCCGTACAAGTCAAGCACACGCGCTGTTTCAACATCAAATTCCTCTCTCACTCCCATATCTTTCAGCGGCCTGTCCCTAGCTTTATAGAACGCGAACACATCACGGTAGATAACTGGCAAGCCAAACTCAGCCCCAATTTCTGCTGCCTTGCTTGTCGCGTCATCACTGAAAATACAGCAGACCTCGTACGGATATTTGAACTGCTTAGAAAGCTCCTCCGCATGCTCGACAATCTTTCTCAAATTAGAGCCAGAGCCGGACATCAGGCCGGCAACTCTTAGTTTCCCGTCTTTCGGATCATGCAATGGTGTAAGTTTCATTTTTAGTTCCTCCCTGAATAATAAACGTTGACGCTTTTTGAATCTTTGATGCTGATTAACTCAACACCTGTCCGGTCGTTTTCTGCAGGCTTAACTATTCCAACAGCCAGCCCTTCAAGACAGTGCTTTTCAATAATTCTCAAAGCCATTTCAGGATAAGCTGTTGTAATGAAACCCTCATTGCCCATCGGCCATTTGGCATACGCGGTTTCAGCAGGAGTGTTTCCAGCAAGCTCAATTTCCCTTGGGTCTGGCTTGAACAAGTCCTTAACTTCCACAAACAAATTATGTTTTGCCAATGGCGCGGCAAGCTTGCTTTTGTATGCACCGCCGCTCATATGGTACACGCTTGAAGCGGCACGCCGGTTAAGCAGCTCCTCAAACACCGGATAGAAAACAGTTGAAGGCTCTCCAAGAAACTCCATGAAGTACTGCCCCCTGGGCGTGCGATGCCAGTTTTCTCCCAACATTGCAACCATTACCTCTCTTTTTCCAGTAATGCCGTTTGAACGCGGATTTGGCTTGCCTCTAATGGAAATAAGATATTCGCCTGCATGCGGTGCTGGAGGATTGCGCAACCGCGCTTCATCAATAACACTAACGGCAGAGCCACTTATGTTGAACGCATCGGCGTCAGCAGTATAGCCGCGGATTCTATCCTCAACAAATTCAGGCTGCATAATGCCAATAACACCAACTTCGCTCGCAAACTGCGCGGCTTTTAGTTCGATATTGCGATGCGGGATAGCTCCCCGTATTTCGAGCACGGCAGAAACAACTTTTGCACGCGCGCCTAACTTGCTTCCGTCGTCCAAGGTCATTGCCATAAAGTCCTTGAAAGCGAGCGCGTGCCTGTTTCCGCGCACGTAAATTTCCGTCTTTGTGCCGGTGCCGTCAGAATTTATGAATACCGGCAATCCTTCATGGTCAAAGCGCGCGTACCGGTTTCCATGCGAGGTAAACACGGAAGGGCTTGAGTCCTCTGATTTTTTCTTAATGCTAATCATTGTGCCTGACAAATTAGTTGACTGCACGCAGCTGCCAAGCATAGCAATTTCGCCGTTCATAATGGCCAGTTTTGAGGCAGTTGAGCGTTCAACCAGCGTATTCGCAATTGTTTCCAATTCAAGCTTTTCAGGCGTGCTTGCATCGATTACATCAGTAAAAGCGATAGGTGTAGCTTTGATGACGGCTGCCTGGGCTATCAGGCGCTCAACCAGCGAGGCGGCGTATTCTTTTGTGCTATTTTTTTCTGGATCGGCGCCAACAGAATGGACGAAAGCGACGTAGTCGTTAGGGATTCTAAGCACGGCAACACCATTCTTACCCTGCGAAACAATATCAACATATGGCGAATTCTTCAAGGTAGAGGCGCATTTGGCGCTCATTGTAACGCTGCCTTTCGCTTTTTCTAATTCTGCCGCAATATATGAGTCAACTGCTGTTGTCATTTACTCGCCTGTTTCTCTCGTTCTATGTCGCGATAGCCGATGTCATTTCTGTAATGAAGGTTGTTGCCTTCAACATACACCAAATCCATCGCGTGCATCGCAAGCGCCTGCGCGTTCTTGACAGTGTTGCTTTCTGCCACTAGACTGAATAACCTGCCGCCGTTAGCGTAGAACTTGCCATCGCGGACCGCAATGCCTGCACCATACACTTTAATTCCAGGCACTTTCATTGCCAAATCAAGCCCATTAATGTATTTTCCTTTAATCGCGCTAACATCTCCAGGGTAACCTTTTGACGCCCCAACGATGCAGACACGCGCCTTGTTATCTTCAGTAATGTCGGTTTTGTGCAAATCACGGTTAATGCAAGCAAATGCTATTTCATCCATCGGCGTCTGAATGCCTGGAATCACAACTTCTGCTTCAGGTGCGCCCCAGCGGCTGTTAAATTCAACAACTTTTGGTACTTTCTTGCCGCGTTCCTCAACAACCATAATGCCTGCATACAATATTCCGGTGTATGGCGTACCCCTGTCGCGCATTCCCCTTATAGTTGGCAATATGACGTCGCGTGCAACAGCTTCCCTGATTTTATCATCAATAACACCTGCTGGCGCAACAGCGCCCATGCCGCCTGTGTTTGGACCTTGGTCGCCCCAAAGCAAACGCTTATGGTCTTGCGCAGGCTTTACAATGCGGAAATTATGGTCATCACAAATGGCGTACACTGATGCTTCCTCGCCAACCATTCCTTCCTCGATAAGATAGGTCTGGCCAGCGGCACCAAATGATTTCATTGATTCGATTGCCTTGATTGCCTCATCGATATTTGTCACAGGAATAGCGCCCTTGCCAGCGCAAAGACCGCTCGCCTTGACGAACATAAGCGCAGACGGCTGTGCCTGATAGTAACCCGTTATGAAAGTTTTTCCATCCTCTTCGTTTTTGAACGTATTATATCGCGGATGCGGAATCTCATGCACTTTCATGAAAGCACGCGACCAGGATTTGTCTGATTCAAGACCTGCAGCTTCTTTTGTTGGGCCAAAGACGGCGAATCCGTTATTTTGGAGCAAGTCAACAGTTCCAGCTGCCAATGCGTCGTCCTGGCAGACATCAACCAAGTCTGGCTTGTGTTTTTGCGCAACTGCCAAGAAAGAATTCGGGTCTGTAAGCTTGCCCGGCTCAATAATAACTTCCTTTTGGCGATTGTATCCGATAAAATCGTTGCCTGGCGAAACAATAATTTTCTTTACATTCGGGCTTCTTTCATACGCGTCAGACAATGCATGCGCGCGAGCGCTTGAATCAACAATCATTACTGTTAAATTTTCTCTTGCCATTTTAACTCTCCTTGAAATGCTCGACGGCATTTCTGAAAATATACATTCCCGGTCCTTCTGTAGGTATTTTTTCTCCTGTGCGCTTCATTAAACTCTTAATGTAAGTCCAATGCGGCAAATGAGTGAAATCAATCGCTCTCTCTGGATGAGGCATCATTCCAAGAATCCTGCCAGAAGCGTCAGAAACAGCCGCGATGTCATCAAGAGAGCCGTTTGGATTTGCAGGCAAACCCTCGTACTCGTGTATAACTCCTTTTGTATATCTTGCGGCAACCAAATTTTTCTCTTTTATCGCTTTCAAAGTATCTTCTTCAGCGAAAAACTTGCCCTCGCCATGCGCAATGGGCACCATAAGACCGGTAAGACCTTTCAACCACGGACTGTGGCTTTTGATTTCCAAATCAACCCACCTGCATTGGTAGCGCGGCTTGTCGTTGTGCATCAAGGCCGCCTGTGTCACGTCATACTTGCCATCGAGACCGGGCAAAAGACCGAAATTAACTAACAATTGGAAACCGTTGCACACTCCTAGAACCAAATTATTATTGTTTTCCGCGAACTTCAGCATATCATCGTGCAAATTGTTCTTAATTCTGTTAGCCCAGGCGTACGCTGAGCCGGTGTCGTCTCCGTATGAGAAACCGCCCGGGAACATTGCGATTTGATATTTGTGAATTTTCTCAGGATCTTTAATCCAGTCATTCATGTGTACGATGTCGGCTTCAGCGCCTGCCTGCTCGAATGCGAATTTAGATTCGTGCTCGCAATTAGTTCCGTGCTCTTTCACAATCATTACTAGTGGTTTTGCCATTTTAGTTGTTCATAAACGTTGATTTGTAATTGTGCAATGTTGATTCAAGTTTTGTGCTGACAACATCAGTATTGTTTCTATCCATTATGACCAGACGGTCAGTGCTCGTTACCATGCCAAGGTAGGCGCACGCGCTGCCCTGCATTGATTCCTCGAATTTTGTCTTGTTTTCAGGCGTTATTGTAATAACAACTCTTCCCATACTCTCTGAGAATAATGCGTAATCTTCACGCGTCCAATTGCCAGGTAAATTCTTCAGAGAAACAGTCATTCCAAGATTGCCACCCATAGAAGTTTTTGCCAACGCAGTCGCAAGACCTCCCCTGTGCACGCTCTGTGCGCTCTCAATCAATTCATTGTCAATACATTGCGCTAATGAACGATAGAGTTTGTTGTTCTTTTGAGCATCAACCTTTGGCACGCTTCCACAATCGCGCTGGTCCATCATTGCCAAATATTCACTTCCGCCAAGCTCGTCGTGCGTTTCACCAAGAACATAAACAAGGTCGCCTCGATGCTTGGCGTCGAGCGAAACAGCTTTTGCCTTGTCCTCAATAATGCCGATTGATGAAATAAGCAATGTCGGCGGAGCGGAAATTTTGATTTTATTGCCGTTCTCATCAAAGCCATTGAAATCATTGAACATGCTGTCCTTGCCTGAAATGAACGGCGTTTCATAAGCGACAGAGTAATCATAACACGCCTTCGCCGCTTCTTTCAGCTGGCCAAGGCGCTCTGGGTCTCTTGAACTGCACCAGCAGAAATTATCCAATATCGCAAGATGGTCAGGGTTCGCTCCAGCGGAAATAGCATTTCTGATTGCGGTATCTATGGCGCACGCGGCCATATCATACGCGTCCAGCTCGCTGTAAGAAGGATTTATGCCTTGTGAAAGAACAACGCCTTTTTTGGAACTGAGAACTGGTCTCGTTATGGTGGTGTCAGAGTTTACCCTTCCTTTGCCCTGCAGCGGCTTCAATACAGAGCCTCCCTGCACTTCGTGGTCATACTGCTTGGAAATAAATTCGTAGCTCGCGATATTTTGGCGTCCGAGCATTGCAAGCAATTGCTCTGTTAAATTATCAAGCATTGGGAAATCGGGAGCTTTGTAAGCGGGTTTTGTGTATGTGGACTTTTGCTGAATCTTTGGCAGGCCGTCGTGCAAGAATTCAAGATCGAGATCCATAACTGGGTCTTTCATATCTGCATATGTTACAGTTACTTTGCCTGAGTTGCTGAATTCGCCGATAACAGTTGCTTCGACATCACGGCTTTGCATAAGTTTGCTAAATTCATTCCACTTGTCCTGCGGAACTGAAAGCGTCATTCTTTCCTGTGATTCCGAAATCCAAATCTCCCACGGCTGCATATTTGGATATTTTGTCGGCACCTTTTCAAGCTGAACAAAACAGCCGCCTGCTTCGTTTGCCATCTCAGCGACTGAACAAGACAATCCACCCGCGCCGTTGTCAGTAATGCTATTGTACAATGATTTGTCTCGCGCTTCCAGCAAAGCGTCGCTCATCTTTTTCTGAGTAATTGGGTCGCCAAGCTGCACAGCGCCGGCTGGAGAGCCAGCGTGCAAAGATTCTGAAGAGAAAGTAGCACCGTGAATGCCATCTTTGCCGACACGCCCGCCTAGCATAACGATATAGTCGCCAGCGTTTGCTTTTTTTTCGTGCGAAGGCTTGCCGTTGATTTCTTTCGGCATCAAGCCCGCAGTTCCGACAAAAACTAATGGCTTGCCGCGGAAACGGTCATCAAAGTAAACAAAACCTTGAGGAGTTGGAATGCCTGAACAATTTCCGCCCTCATTCACGCCCTGAATTACGCCATTCATAATTCTTCTAGGCGACAGCAACTTGTCAGTCAAGTCCTTGTTCCTGAACAACGGGCGCTTGTCATCAGGATTGCCAAAACAGAAGCCATACGTGTTGATGATGGGCTTTGCAAACAAGCCGCAGCCCATTGCGTCCCTGTTAACGCCAACAATGCCTGTAATAGAGCCGCCGCGCGGGTCTAAAGCGGAAGGCGAGTTGTGCGTTTCAACTTTATGAGTGAGATTGTGTTTTTCATCAAATTCAATTATGCCTGAGTTGTCCTTGAAAACTGAAACTAAGAAATCTTTTCTGCCTTTTTGTTTCCATATTTCCCTGATGTCATCAGTGGCTTTCTTGATGAAATGCTTGAAAAGACCATCTTCGATGTCGTCAATTGGGTCAGCGAAAATGGTGTGCTTGCAATGCTCAGACCAAGTCTGCGCAATGGATTCCAACTCGACATCAGTTGGGTCACGATTGCGGTTCTTGAAATAATTCTGCACTGACTTCATATAAGGCAAGTCCATAGATAATGTGCCTCGCCTTGTTCCGTCACTGTTTGCGATACCTTCCTTTCCTATTTTCAGCAATGACGGGTCATCAACTCCTATTATGGAAATAATATCAGCGGTTGGAGTGCCTGTAAGATGGACGCGCGGTACGTAAGTGTATTTTGATTTGAAGAAATCATTTCGTGACGCCATCTGCACCTGCTCAATCTGCGAGTTGTAAAATCCCTCGGCGATTCTCCTGATTTCTTCAGCAGACGCGCCTTCGATAAAGAAAGTCTCGGATTTGTATACCGGCGGCTGCTCTTTTAAAGCGTCATTGATTTCTTTCGTGACAGTTTCTCCAACATTATCTTTCACGCCAGGCTTCAAGCCAACTTCAACTGCCCAGTCAAAAACTTTTGGCGTAATTGATTCAAATGGCTCGAACAAGTCCAAACCCATAAACGCCGCTCGCTCAACAATAGGATTGATCAGCATTCGACCAATCCTGTTCAGATTTTCTCTCGAAGGCTCAGCGTCAAGCGTGAAATTGTCTACGCGGTAGACATTCTTTACAGAAAATCCATCCCTGCACAGCTCTTCTAGCTTCTGCCGCGCTCTTGGGTCTCCATGCTTCGCTATTCGCTCAATGCGGTCTGCCATATTAAACGTGAGGCGCCATCACCTGAAGAATCTCGTAAGCTGTTTTGCGCCTGTCAGGCGATTTTGTGACAGCACTGCCAATAACTAACGTGGAAGACTTGCACGTTTGCACAGCGCCGTCAGGAGTATCAAGCTGTTTTTGTCCAACATTTTGAACTCCGGCGTACTTTATGCCAGGTGTGACATATTCCCACTTGCCAAGTTTCTTTTCCATTTTGCCAGCGAGATTCGCCGGGCAGACAATGCCATCAAGACCCCACTGCTTCGCTTTTTTCGCCATATGAAAGACGTGGTCTTCGTACTTTTCATTAATGCAAATTGATGATAAATCTTTTTCATCAAGGCTGGTGAGCACAGTCACTCCGATAACTTTCGGCTTTGGAATGCCGCGGGCAGCTGCTGCTTCTGTCGCGGCCCTGACAGCTTCCCTGCACATTTTTTCGCCGCCATCAACGTGCACGTTAAACATTTGAACGCCTGGAACAGTGCACTGTTTCGCGGCAAGATAAACCTGGTCTGGAGTGTCCTTGAGTTTCAAATCAAGGAAGACGCCCATTCCGGTCTGGTGCAATTTCCTTAGCAATGGAACGCCCTCATTAACAGCCGCCTGATTTGTGGCCTTGCCAATCTTAATCAGGCCGATAAGATCTGAGAAACCATCAGCATACGCAAATGCGTCACGCGTGTTTGGCACGTCAACAGCGAGGCAGAAACGCGCTTTTGCCCGCTGCTCACTTTTACTGAGCTTCTTTTCGTCAGTGCCGCGCAGCCAATGATAGCCGTGCTTTCTGCCCCATCCAAATGGATCAGCGCGCCATTCTTCAAGCATCTGTTGCTGCTTTTTGTTGATGTAGCCTGTTTTAACAGCGACTTCAAGAGATTTCTGGTATGATAACAAAGAATGGACTGTAACTGGAGGGTTCAATGTTTCTCCGTCCTTGCCAAACGCAATCATGCCTTCAAACATATTGTTGGCTTCTTCAAGTCCGTAATTGTAAATTGAGAACAAATGGTCAACAATTCCGCCGGCTTTTCTTACTGCGTCAACAGCTCCCGCTGAACTGCCGCCTGTTGAAATTAAATCTTCAACAATGCCAACACGGGCGCCTTCGTAGCCTTTGCTGGCAGGTAAACCTTCAATCCTGTTTTTCAAACCGTGTTCCTTTGGCTTGTCACGGATGTACGTAAAAGGAACGCGCAAAAGGTTTGCCAATGTTGTGCCGTGAGGAATGCCAGCGGTTGATGTTCCGGCAATCGCGTCAAGCTGAATTTTCTTTCTTCTAATCGTGTCAGCGAATCCTTCAGCGATTAACTCACGGTATTTTACATCAGAAAGAAAGAGACGGTTGTCATTGTAAATCGGCATCCAGAAGCCAGACGCCCACAAAAACGGCTGTTTATCATTAAACATCGTTGCTTCCATGCCAAACATAATCTTGGCAAGCTTTGTTCCATAGTCAACCATAGCACTCACCCTCCCTATACTATAGAGAACCCCACAATATGCGTGTATTTAAGGAAATCTTGACAGGAATATAGCTATTTGACCATAACGCTTAAAAACAACAATTGCTCAATTGGCATTATGGCGCTGATTGAGAATCCAACCATTCTATTCGGGCTGATAGGCGGTCTTGGAGGACTGCTAAGAGCAATGGTTGGAGTGAGAAAAGCATATCTTGCTCACAGAAAATTTGTTCTAAGTTATTTCTTGATAACAGTTATTGGAGCAATTATTATTGGTGCAATAGTTGGCAGCATAATTGGCATAAACAAGGCAGTTGCGTTATTCGCCGGTTATGCAGGCACTGACCTGCTGGAAGGACTGGCAAAAAGCTTCAAACTGGCACCAATACGAATAGGATAGATTTATATACTGCATTATATACATTGTATATGGTGGGTGCAAAATGACATTACTCTATAAAACAAAGTGCCGCGTATGCGACCAGTTCAAATTCTTAAAAGCAAGCTGGGGAGCATGTCTCAAGTGCCACGAAAAAAGAGTAGGCAAGTACGCTGGCCCAGACCGGAAGAATTACCTGTAAGGTGACTTATGGGAATCTATTGTCATGAATGCCACTATGGTGTTCAAAGCACCTTCTATATGATGCGCCTTGCTGTCCGCGGTGAAAAGGGCAAATTTGCTGTTTCAGAAATTGAATACTCATTGTGCCGTTCTGACAGCGACAGAATAGTAAGGTATGCCGGCAATGCACTAATTAATCATCCAGTCGCGTACGCAATCGACAAAGTAATCGCAAAAATGGGCGGGCCTTCAGAATCACAGGTAGTTGATATTGACCGCCGCGACGAACAATACAAATTCATCCCTAGAATGACTGCTCTTCAACTGTTGTCAGAAACGGCGCAGGACCTGCTCAAAAACCCGAGATTTGTAGAACCTGGCACTGGACAGCCGGCTGACTGGGCGCAGAAAATATATGAATTCTTCCTGGCAGAACAGTCAAAAAATCCTGAGTCAGTTCGTTAAGAGATAACCTATATATGTTTGAGTCGATTCTTTCTTCTTATGATAAAAGCGGTATTATTTGATCTGGACAACACACTGATAGATTTCATGAAAATGAAAAACCAGGCAACAGACGCAGCGATAGAAGCAATGATTGGAGCAGGCGTCAAACTGAACAAGGAAGAAGCAAGCAAGATTATCTATCAATTGTATGACGAATACGGAATTGAACACCAGCAAATCTTCCAGGAATTTTTGATAAGAACACAGAAAAAAGTAGACCACAAGATTCTGGCAGCAGGCATTGTCGCATACAGAAAAGCAAGAACGGTCTTGGCAGAACCCTATCAAGGAGTCATGTCAACACTTTTGAAATTGAAGCAGAGAGGACTGAAACTGGCAATTGTTTCTGACGCGCCAATCTTGCAGGCATGGACGCGGCTGACAGAAATGAAAATACAAGACTTCTTTGACGCAGTAGTCACTTTTGAAGATACCGGGCAGAGAAAACCAAACGCGCAGCCATTCATGAAAGCAATAGAACAATTAAACGTAAAGCCGGAAGAAGTATTGCACGTGGGAGACTGGCCGGAAAGAGACATTGCAGGAGCAAAAGCATTAGGACTGAAAACCGCCTTTGCAAAATACGGCGCGACAAAGCCGATGACAGTAAAAGCAGATTATGAACTAAACAAAATAGAAGACTTGATATTAATTATTTCTTAATCATACAGTCGACACTGAGGCAATCGCTGCCGGTCAAGAAGAGTGAAAGACTTGCAGCTAACAAACCAGCATCTCTTAGCATCATTTCTGTCTGGCCAGTGCCAAACATTGCAAGCTCTACGCCGAGCAAGGTAATGACTGCTAGGAATGCGGCAAAGCGCATCTTGTAGCCGATTAACAGCAAGAATCCAGCCAGTGCTTCTACAAAACCTTGAATGTACATAAATGAGGTTAGAGAAATAGGGATTAATGACTGCATCCAAATTGGCACCCACCCAATCCAGTTGGCTGTGTGCACAAACTTGTCAATTCCAAACCACAAGAAAACAGCAGCAATGCCGATGCGGGCAATAAAAGTGCCGTAATGCTTGTGCTCATCAATAAA
>JBGPJV010000005.1:0-16155 GCA_041485605.1 Candidatus Nanoarchaeia archaeon
GTTGCCGAGGACAAAGTAATACGGCCTGACGGCAAGCCGGGCGTTCATGCTGTTATAACAACAACTCCTGGCGCGTCTGTTCTGCCACTTGATGACAAAGGGTACGTATATCTGGCTGAAGAGTTCAGATATGCCACTAGAAAATTAAGCATTGAGACCCCTGGCGGCGGTTCTGATATTAACGAAGATATTCTTGACGCTGCAAAAAGAGAACTTCGGGAAGAAATGGGAATCATCGCAAAAAAATGGACGCCACTCGGGTTTGTAGACCCAAACACGTCCATCATGAAAAGCCCAGCATATCTTTTTTTAGCGCAAGAACTGACCTTTGTGAAGCCGGAAAATGAAGGCACAGAAATAATCAAAATTATCAAGGTAAAATTTGAAGAAGCAGTTAAAATGGCCATTGAAAGCAAAATAACATTGGCAGAAAGCGTTGCATGCATTCTAAGAGCAAAAGAATATCTAAGAAAAAAGAAATAAAAAAATTAATTTCTACTTAAAGCCCACTTGCCTGCTCCAGAAAGCCAGAGCGAGACAAGACCGGACAATATGCTTACGCCAGTCATTGCCTGGTTGGTAGTTGAAATTACTACAAGCATCACAATTGCCAAAGGTATTGTTGCCCACCTTATTTTGAAGCCCAGCAATACTGATGCGCCGCAGAGAAGCTCTACTGCAATCAACAGCCATGCCCAGAACGCCGGACCTGGAAAGCCCATACTGTTAAGCATTCCGACAACCATCGATGGGTTCATAACTTTCATAATGCCGGTGTATACAAAGATTCCACCAACACCCAATCTTAACACAAACGGTGCATATTCTTTCATTGAAACCACCTCATGCAGAACGTATTATTGAAGGTTAATAAAGATTATTGCGATAAACTATGCGCTTTCCAGCTGCTTAAAGACATGCGCTGCAGCAATAACGCTGAGCGGAATGGTTACAATGACACCAATGCCAAGAGCAATAACTCCAAGTAAATTGATGCCAATCAAAGCCAGCGCGAAAATTATAAGCTTTCCTTTAACGCCTTCTGTAATTGCTGAGCTCCTTCTCAAAGCTGCCAAAGGCCACAACCGCTCTTTCACAATAACATATGGGTAAAAGCCGAATTGGACTGCCCAGATAACTCCGGGAATGACGAATAAAGCAAGACCGATTGTTACGACAAGCGTATACAAAATAGCCGCGAGTATGTATTTCAACAATAGCGAAAAGCAGGAGAATAACTCCTTGAACTCAGGAGACTTGCCATCAACAACATCAATCGCGAGCTTAATGTAGCCAATACTTATCCCGCTGATAAGAAGACCAAGCACAGCCCGCGTGCCAATTCCACTGGCATAAGCAGACATAAACGAAAGCGCGGCAAAAAGCAAAAAGATTCCGATAAAAAATCCAATATGAGCTTTGACAGAATTCCAGCCAGCTTCAACCGCATCACCGATAATTACCTTCTTGTGAGAATGCTCTGTTTCAGGCTCTTCCTCTTCTGCCTTCTCTTCGGGCACTTCCTGCACTTCTACAGGTGATTCTTTTGGTTCTGCAACCTCAGGAGTGACTTCCTGAACAGACTGGGAAGGAATCTCACGAACAGCCACAGGCTCCATAGCGTGAACTTCAGGCTGTTCTTTCTTCTTCGAAGCTTTATGCAGCCTTTTGATGCTCGCCTTAGCCGAAGCTTTAGTCACCTTCTTTTTCTTAGGCATACTCATTTCCAAGAGGGAGCCATTTATAAACATAATGAACGATTATTCTTACAAAGAAAGATTTATATTCTACAGTATACAAATTATTTGTTATGAAACGAGTTGGTTTAGTTCATCAATAAGCGAGATTCTTCTAGTTACCTTTATAAACAAAATATGACCAAAGATAACACTATGCAGTTCCAACGCATAAAAGGGGCAGAGGACTTTTATCCAGCCGAGCAGGCAATACGCGAAGCGATATACAACAAACTGGAAGAACAATCAAAAAAGTTTGGATTTCAAAAAGTAGACATGCCCGCGATTGAAACAATCAAACTGCTGACTGCCAAAAGCGGCGAAGAGGTCAAGCAGCAAATATTTGTTCTGGAACAAAAAGGCTCAGAAGAATTAGGATTACGCTTTGATTTAACAGTACCAATGACACGCATGTTTGTTGCAAAGCAGAAAGAACTGCAGAAGCCGGTCAAATGGTTTTCAATAAACAAAATGTGGCGCTACGAAGCACCGCAAGCGGGCAGGCAGAGAGAGTTTTCACAACTTTCCGCTGAACTATTCGGCTCAGACAAGCCAGAAGCGGATGCTCAATGCCTTAACTTGATAATTGCGTGCCTGAATAGCCTGGGACTCACAGACAAAGACTTCACAATACGCATAAACAACAGAAAACTCCTAGAAGGATTACTGCTGGAAGTTGTTTCACAGGACAAATTACCGGATGTTGTAAGAATAGTTGATAAGTCATCTAAAATCGGCGAGATAGAATTTGCACAAGAACTCAATAAACTAGGAATTGATTTGCAAAAAATTGAAGTCATCAAGAAAATAACAAAATGCCAAGGAAATCCGAGCATTCTTGCCTCAATAAAGAAAGAACTCAAGCCAAACGCGCTTGCGATGGAAGGACTAACTGAACTTGAGAACACCCTTTCATTTGTAGACAAGAAGTACATCACTGTAAACTTAAGCATTGCAAGAGGACTTGCATATTACACCGGCAATGTCTACGAATGCTTTGACAAAGAAGGAAAGTATCGAGCGCTTGCAGGCGGCGGAAGATACGACCAGCTAGTCCAATTGCTTGGTGGAGAAGAAACACCAGCCACAGGATTTGCAATCGGAATGGAAACGTTGAGATTATTGCTTGAAGAAAAAAGAAAGCTCCCACGAATTGACCTTGCGCCGGAATATTATATTGCGCCAGTTAATGAGGCAGTTATTCCAAAAGCAATGGAAATCGCGCAGAAACTAAGAGAAAAGTACACAGTTGACATTGATTTAATGAGGCGAAAGCTGGCAAAACAATTTGAATACGCAAATGCGCTCAGCGCCAAGAAAATAGTCATTATCGGAGAGAAAGATTTGAAAGAAGGAAACGTAACTGTCAGAGAGCTGGCAACCGGGAAAGAGGAGAAGGTGCCTCTTGACAGTCTTCTCCAATAGACGGAATATCAAAGACCTGGGCTTTGTCAAACGCGATAAAACTGCCTTCTATAGATACTTCCTGCTGGACGGGATGATTCATAGAACTGACCATAAAGACCATTGCCAATGCCAGCAATATAATTAGTCGAAAATCAACCTTCATGCATTATAGAAAATCATGCGCATTCTAAAGATTTTTCGCTTGCCGTGGATGATTCAGGCTGCTTGCCGGCATAAGCACGGCGCGTCCTGTACTTTTGGGCTTCAACCAGCAGATAATGCACGGCATCCTTCTGCTCCTCAGAAGGACCGGCATAGCTGACTCGGCTGATTCCCAGCTCTGAACGGAACGGCGCATCAGCAAGTTGTTCCAGTTTTTTATACACCAAATCAGTCTTTCCAAAAGGAACAATAACGCCGATATTTCTGGGCGTCACCATCTTGCCGCCAACCAACTGGCATATGTATTTAGTGTCGCCCATGAGCTGGCCGTTTTTACGGAGGACATCGATATATACAAGTGAGAATGGCTCTTCCGCATTGACTTTCTGATGCATATCATTAACAATTGTACTGGTACGTTCAGAAATCTCTCCCTTCCGCTCCTCCTTCTTGGAAGAGGGGGCTATGCCTAGCAACGCAGTCAAACTGAGCATGTTAACCTACCTTAGAAAGTTGAACATTGTATGGTTCTTGCGACTTGTTTTCGTATGATGCATTTTCCTGCCGATACATAGCAACAGCCATCGCGGCAAGACCGCCATACTGCTTGATGTTTTTCTTTACGTGCGCAAGGACAACTTCGCTGGCCTCGTACTTGTCTGTACTTGCTGCCCAGTCGAGCCTAAATTTAATACGCTCGCGAAGATTTTTCAACTTCAATTCTAATTCACTTAATTGATTGCTGATCTTAATCATAAGAAAAAAAATTTAAAGCATCTCAATGCCTAAGTCAGCATTGAGGCGTTGTGATTGTGCACTTGGCTTTCGAGGGTCGCTTTTGCCCAGAATCCATGGTGAAGAGACGCCGGTGATTATGGTCATAACCATCAACTTGCCCCTCATGTCCTCTGAAACTCTTGCGCCCCAGATGACGTTTGCGTCCTCGTCCATGCTTTCTGTGACTAACTCACCGACTCTGTTGATTTCTTCCAGAGTCATGTCAGGTCCGCCCCAGACGTGAATAAGTGCGCCGGTTGCTCCCTTGTAAGAAATGTCCAACAATGGGTTTGCCAATGCGCCCTTGCAGGCTTCTTCAACACGGTTGTTTGTGTCAGAAGAGCCAACACCGATAGCTGCAACTCCGCCCTGCGTCATGATAGCCTTGACGTCTGCGTAGTCCAAGTTAACCAATGAAGGAACTGCAATAGTTTCAACAATTCCCTTAATCATAGTTGACACTAGCTCGTTCGCGACTGCAAAAGCCTGCTGGATTGGCAAGTTGCCCGCAATCTGCACCAGGCGGTTGTTGTCAATAACGACGACAGTGTCTGAAACCTGCCTTAACTGCTGGAGTCCAAACTCTGCCTTGTCAATACGCGCGCGTTCAATACTGAATGGCATTGTAACAGTACCAATAACTATTGCGCCCATTTCCTTTGCAACGCTTGCAACGACTGGAGCTGCACCAGTTCCGGTTCCGCCGCCCATACCAGCGCAGACGAAAACCATATCACTGCCTCTGAGAGCTTCCTTAATCTGCATCAATGATTCCTGAGCTGCTTCTGCACCCTTCTGCGGGAAACCGCCACAGCCAAGACCTCTTGTCAGTTCTTTTCCAATCATAAACTTCTTGTCACCTTCAGAAATATCAACGTGCTGCTTGTCGGTGTTCACTACAATAATTTCTGCACCCTTAATTCCTTTCTTGTACAGCCAGCTGACCATATTGTTGCCAGCTCCGCCAACACCAATCACCTTAATATTTGCCTGACCGAAATCGTAACTCTCCTGCTTCGGTTGTTCGTTTGCCAATGCGCTTTTCACGAGGAAATCCATGTTTTCTGCCTCCATCTTTTATTTTGAAAAGGAAAAGAAAGGCTCTCCAGCTCTTTGTGGGTTTGGGGGGTGGTTTATGGGAAAGAAACAGTGGAGAGCCCTCTGATTAGGATCGGGACACTTACTGTATGCACACCTCTTTTTCCCTCTTCGCCTGCATCAACTGGGCTTTTGGCCCAGTATCACGATATATGACAACTGGTTCACCAAAATTACCAATTGTCATACTTTTGTATACCAGCATAGGATAGCTTATATTTAAAGATTTCTGTTTTGAGGCAGTTTATCGTCGATAACGGTTATAAAGAAAATAGGTTTCGTACAATAGGAGAGTAAAGCACAACCTTTATAAACTGGACGAGATTAAACCACACTGGGAGTGGTATTACAATATGGTCATCTTATTTGACAGATTCAATTTGCCGGAAGATATCTACGAAGTAATTTTCTCTACAAACCAGCAAAAGATCGTCGCTAAAGAGCTGATTAAGTTCATGGTAAACCGCAAAGGTGAAATTTCCAAGACAGACATGAGCCTGTTTGCAACACAATTACACGAAGGAAAGTACGAATGCATTCTCGACGAGCCGCCATATAAAGGAAAGAAAGTCAAGCTCTCTTACAACAAAAGACAATTCTATGACAGAATCCTGACGCCAATGAAAGCAATGGGATTAATCGACTACGACTTGTACAAGAAAACATACCGCGTATCGTCTAAATTCACCGCAGACCTTGTCAAGATTGGCAGCATGTGGAAACAAGAAGTCCAAAAACACGGCATCAATATTCAATAATCCTTTTCTTCAACTAAAATAAACGTGTTGCCCTCTCTCACGACGACAAACGGCTTTCCGCCCATTGAAACGCGCATGCCAATGCAATCTTCGCCCAATGTGGAAAGGCGCTGGAACAATTCCGCCAAATTGGCCGCAGTTGCCCTTGCCTGCTCAACAGACGTACAAAATCTTCTTTGGAATTCGTCCGCGTTTTTTACAACAACATTCATGCGATCACCCTTTGCCATTTTCCTGTATTATTCACCAAGTTCTTGTTATATAAAACATTTCTTAGCGAAATTTTTACAAAAAACAAAAGAAATTAATACTGGACTGGTTTTTTATTGACTAGCGATAGAAAGGGGGACCTATGTCAGCACTGCTCGACGTAAAAGACAGAAAACTTTTGGAAATATTTACGGATAACGCCGGAATGCCTATCCGCCAGCTGGCAAAACAGGTTGGAATTTCACGCGAAGTGGCAGCTTACCGCCTCAAGCGCTTCAAAAAACTCGGCATTGTGCCAAGAATTGTCGCGCGCGTGAACATGACCAAATTCTACAATACCGCGTACATAATGTATTTGCGCTTCTCAAAACTTGATGAACAATTTTTGAAACAGGCAGCCGAGTTCTTCAGACAGGACCCATTCGTCATGTGGGCAGCGTCTTTGGGCGGAGAATATGACATTGGCACCAGCTTTTTGGCGCGGTCGCCGCAAGATTTAGCAAAGTTCATGCAAAGCATGGAACAGGCATTTGGGAAAAACCTCCAGCAGTACGATTTATTTCCATACGAAAGAGAATACAAGAATACCTATCGTGTATTTTTTACCAACAAGCAAGCGCCTTTGTCAGAAGCATTACTCAAGAATTTTGAACAGCCAAAAGCGCGGAAGCTGGACGAAAAGGACAAACTCATTTTATACGCTCTTTCAAAAGACGCTGAGTTAACAAATGAACAATTGGCAGGGCTCGTCGGACTATCTGAAGAAGCGGTGCGCCTGCGAAAGAAAAATTATGAAAAAACAGGAATCATCAGCGGCTATAGGGCAATTATTGATTTACAAAAAATGGGATTGTCGGCATACTACATGTTCCTAAAATTTGACAACATGACGCCCCAGCTCGAGAAGAAAATCGAGACGTACATGCACCTGAACCGGCACGTCAACTACTGCGCTAAAATCATCGGCAAATTCAACATCCAAGCATGCGTCTGGGCAACCTCGCAAACGCATTACCAAAGCATACTGCAGGATTTACGCAATACGTTCAGCGATTCGCTTGCAGAATTCCGGTCGCAGATTATTTTCACCGAGCACAAACATACCTATTTCCCTCCAGCGGCAATACTGGATTCAGATATAAAGAAAGTGGATGATTATTTCGCGTACAGACACATACTCTAATTCTTTTTGCCGCTCAACAAGCCGGCCTTAAAGTCATCAATTGAAGTTGGATATTTGCCAGTCCAACACGCCGTGCACCAACCGTTTTCATTACCCGCGGCCGCAAGCATTCCTTCCAGACTCAAGTACCCGAGCGTGTCTGCTCCAACATACCTGCGAATTTCTTCAATTGATTTGTTAGCAGCAATCAGTTCTTCATACGTTGAGAAGTCAAACCCATAAAAGCACGGATCCTTTGTCGGCGGACAGCTAACACGCAAATGCACTTCCTTCGCGCCAGCTTCCCGGAGCAAGGTAATCCTATTTTTTGATGTTGTTCCCCTGATTATGCTGTCATCAACCACAATAGCACGTTTGCCTTCCACTAATTCCTTAACGACTGCCAATTTGACTTTTGTCGCGACTTCACGGGCATTCTGATCAGGCAGCATGAAGGTTCTTCCGCCAAAATGGCTTCGCACATATGCAAGCTCCAATGGAATCTTGCTCTCTACTGAATATCCCAATGCGGCAAAATTGCCTGAGTCAGGGATGGGCACAACAATATCGGCGTCAACCGGGTGTTCTCTAGCCAATTGCTGGCCAAACCTGCGGCGCATTACTGCAACAGCAAGACCCTTAATACGATGATCAGGACGCGCAAAGTAAACACCTTCAAAAATGCAGCGCGACTCTTTGACAGATGAAGAATTGGCAAGTTGCCTGCTGCGATAGCCGTGTTCATTCGATATAGTATCTGCATTTACCGTAATAAGCTCGCCAGGATTCACTTCACGATGATACTTCGCATCATTCAAAGCCAAAGCGAATTCCTCGGAGGCTATCATTATTGCCTTATCGCGATGCCCGATACACAATGGCCTAAAGCCATTTGGATCACGCACGGCATACAAGGTATCCTTGCTAGTAAGAATCAATGAATACGAACCAATCACCCGGCCTAGTGCTTCAACAATCGCGTCTTCCAAGTTGTTCGCCTTCGCGCGATCAATCAAATGAAGAATTACTTCACTGTCAGTTGTTGATTTGAACTTTGCATACTCATCAATCAATTTTCTCTTCAAACCTTCAGCATTCGTCAGATTGCCATTATGGGAAACAGATATCTCACCGAATTTTGTATCAAGCGTCATCGGCTGTGCATTTTTGAGAGACGAATTGCCTGTTGTTGAGTAGCGAACATGAGCTCCTGCAATATGCCCTTTCAGAATTGCATTGCCATTAACAAAATGCTCTGCTGAAAAAACATCCGGAACAAGACCCATGCCTGTTTGTACATAGACTTTAGTACCATCGCTTGACGTAATTCCGCAGCTCTCCATTCCACGATGCTGCTGCGCATATGAACCAAGATAGGCAGAATAAGCAGCGTTCGGATGACCGAACACTCCAAAAACACCGCAGGCTTCTTTAACCTCTTCACCCATCAAACAAAAGAGCAGTTCAGCCATTTAAAAGAATTTCTGTGCTTAAGAGTTAGGACGCCTGCCAAGAAGAAAAACAGGATAATCAGCAATAGTTTGTGCTGCTGCAACTGTTGACAATAACAGGAGAATTATGAGCATTTTCATTTCTTTGGCGCTTTTCTTTTGTGCGCCCAGCCAAGACCATAGATTGCGATTACAATCCAGACAAGATTGATGGCGAGACCTGCTGATGTTTTATGAATTACCGCGTCATAAGCCAGAAAAATTCCCGCTAGCAAATTAAGAGAAAAGTAAACTTTGGAATGAGAATGCACTACCTTGTGAGTTAACAACCAGAATGCCAGAATGATAAATAGCGCGCCAATCCAGCCCGGCAATTCTGTAGCAAAAGACATACATCACCTCTTTACACACAGAAAACAAGATTACTTTTTATTTCTTCCGCGCTTTTTCACGATTTCAAGGCGTTCCAGGACTTTGTCCGCCTCTGGGTTAGCTTCCTTGTAGCCCCTGATGACTTCCTTAATGCAATCATGGTAGATTTCATGGTGTTTGCTTTCCAAGGCTCTTGAGAGCAGGTGCAGGTCAACTGCCTTGTCTTCCACTTTTTTACTGACAAAACTCAAGCCGAAATCGATAAGATGAATTTTATTTTCCTTTAAAATCATGTTTGAAGTTGTAAGGTCTGCATGAATAATGTCATGCTTGTGAAGCTTGCCGACTCTCTGGCCGATTTCTTTCGCGTATTTAACGTCCATAACATCCCTTAGTTTTGGACCTTCAAGGAAAGACATGTCAATCTGCATTTCTTCATCAGAAATACTAATGAGTTCAGGTGCAGGAACATCAATTTTTTTAAGTGTTTCAAGAATCTTTGCTTCTTTTCTTGTTCTTAGCTTTCTCAACTTTTCATCAATAATTGGATGCCTGTAACCTTTTACAGGACGCTTTTTCACAACCCTGCCATCTATCTTGAAGATTTGAGCTTCCGCGCCATGGCCAATAAGTTCAGACATTTTTCTCCTTCTGGTATAGCTTCTTTAATGCTTTATCGACAACTTCAGGATGTTCCTGCATTGCATGATAAATAAGCAGCGTTTTCTTATACTCACATCTAGGCACCAAGAAAAATGCAGTTACTAATGAGCCCAAACTAATACCCGTACCCGCCATAATCAAGAACTGGTTTTCTGCGCTATATCCCAAATACGCCAACCCTGCCCCGACAGTTGTAAGAAGGAGATACTGTGCTGCTTTTCTAAATACGCGGCCTGATTTTGCAGCAATCATATTCGAAAGCAAATTCTGCCTGAAATCAGGAGTCGCACCATAAAATTTACATTTTTTATAATCTTTCAAGAAACTTTTGGCATCTTCATATTGTTCATCACTTACGGCGCCCGCCTGCTCCCGCACCTTGCAGAACAAGCGAGTAAACGCCACTGTCTCCTCAATTGTATTAACAACTGCCTTCTCTAGAAAAACAGGATCCTCAAGACGCTGCTCGAGTGACATAAGAATTACGCAGCTTCAGGCTGTTCTACTGGTTCTTCGCTCGCACTCTCTTTTTCAGATGTTTCTGCCGCCTTAGGAGCTTCTTCCTTCTTCGGCAATTCAGGAAGGTTTTCTGGAGGCAGGGTAATCTTCAAACCAAGCTCCTTGATTTTTTCAGCGGGAATAAGTTCCAATTGCCTGATTTCGCACGCGCCAATTGGGTACAAGCGCCTCAATAACTGGCCCAAGCCTTGCTGGAGCTTCTTCAAAACAACATCTCGCACAAATGACTCGAAGTCCATCTTGGAAATCATTTTTGCAATGTACGCTCTTTCAAGCTTTCGCATTGCCGCCATAGTGCTGTGAGTGGTCCTGCCCTTTGTAACAATTAATGGCTTGACACGAATATATTGCTTGTCAGAAGTTTCAACAATGAAAGAATCATCAATCTTGCTTCTCTGCCTGCGCATCAATTTCTTTGCTGCAGATGGCAGAACCTGGTAGCCAACTAATTCGCAGAATGCGGCGTTTTCCTTGACACCAGTAATCTTGAAAGAAACATTAACTGTCTGCTTTTGAGGATCGCCTGTAAGAACCATCAAGCTTACCGTAACGTGCCTGCCAACAAGCTCCTGGGCTTCGCCTACAAAAGACTCGCCAATAACCTGTTCATTGAACAGCTTAGGAGCCCGTATTGGAACCCATTTCTTCTTCTTTACGATAACTGCTGCTGCAGTCCCCTTGACCATATCTCGAGAAACCAAGGGGGGCTTTATAAAGATTGCGGTAGGTTGAATATTGTTACTGCCATTGGACAATGAATGTTTTTATATTCCAATAGCGCTATATCTTTCGGGAAGTTTGGGTGAGAGAAGACTACATCAAGGGTTGCATACAGAGAAAATACGTACTTTCTTTAGAAGTAACTAACGGACTCGACCGCAACCAATTCGCGTACAAAGTTGGAGAAGCATTATCTGGGAAAAAACATTTACGCAAGCTTGCCGACAATCCTGATACCGAAGTTGAATCAGGTTTGATTTTTACACGCAATGAAGAAGCAATAAACAGCAGAAGATACGCGCTTGATTTCCTGTATCAAATAAAAGAGTTCAAGCAATCACGGGCGCAGCACGCACTTGCACAGGCATCACAGCAAAAAGAACTGATTTACACACTCCAGCTGCGGCCAGGGAATGACCGGCCAAGATTTAACGACATTTCGTCTGCCATGTACGAGCTTGTCAGAACCGGAACACCGCTTGAAAACATATTCTATCCTGACGAACGGCAACTTGCAGTATTCAGAAAACAATTCCCGCAGCTACACCTGCCGGAACGCGTTCACGGATACAATCACGCCATATCTGACGTCAAAGGAGTTGTCCTTGAAGAATACGTGAAATTGTTCTGCAAAGATGTCATGCCATCCGACACAGAAATTTTTGCCAGACATAATTACAAATGGAAAGGACATCGCAGAGACATTGATATCATACTTGCAGGAGATAAAGACAGAATAATAGAAGGATTACGCAATGCCAAAGACTTGCGTGAGTTTAACACAGAACAGAAAAGACAGAAAGACAAGTTTTTCCGACCATCATTTAATCCAGCGTTCCATTAAACATCCAATTCCTTAACTTCCTTGGCATGCTTCAGAATGAAATCCTTTCTCGGCTCAACTTCATCGCCCATCAGGATTGAGAACATTTCATCAGCGGCAACAGCGTCTTCAATTGTAATCTTCTTTAAAGCACGAACAGTCGGGTCCATAGTAGTTTCCCACAACTGCTGAGGATTCATCTCACCCAGACCTTTATAGCGCTGGATGCCGGCTTCCTTACCGATCATTTTCAGAACTTCTTCCTTTTGAGCGTCGTTGTAAGCGTAATGAACTTTCTTGTTCTTTTCAATCTTGTACAATGGCGGCTGGGCAAGATAAATTTTTCCGCCTTCAACCAACGCGGGCATCATTCTGTAAAAGAATGTTAATAAGAGACAGGAAATGTGGTTGCCGTCAACATCGGCATCGGTCATAATGATGACTTTGTCATATCTCAACTTTGAAATGTCAAATTCCTCGCCGATTCCTGTTCCGAGAGCAGTGATGATAGTAACAATTTCGTTGTTTTTCAAGACTTTGATCAATCTGGCTTTTTCAACGTTGATAATCTTACCCCTCAATGGCAAGATAGCCTGGAATTCCCTGTTTCTTCCCTGCTTCGCGCTTCCACCTGCACTATCACCTTCTACAAGATAGATCTCACATTTTGCAGGGTCATTAGAACTGCAGTCAGCTAATTTGCCCGGCAGTGAAGAGCCTTCAAACAAGCCTTTTCTTCTTACAAGCTCCCTTGCTTTTCTAGCTGCCTCTCTAGCGTGAGATGCATCAACACATTTGCCAATGATAAGCTTAGCGGCAGACGGGGTTTCCTCGAGGAATGTGCTTAAATTATCATAAACAACACTGTCAACAATGCCCTTGACCTCGCTGTTGCCCAACTTTGTTTTTGTCTGGCCTTCAAACTGCGGATTAGGAACTTTAACTGAAATAACTGCAGCCAGACCCTCCCTGAAATCCTCAGAAGTAAGCTCGGTTTTCTTGTCAGTAAGACCGTGCTTGTCAGCATATTTTTGCAATGCCCTTGTCAACGCCGTCTTGAAACCGGACAAATGACTGCCGCCCTCATGCGTGTTAATGTTGTTTGCAAAAGTGAAAACCGTTTCTGTGTAAGAATCATTGTATTCCAATGCAATCTCAACAACAATGCTGTCTTTTTCCTTTTCAAAATAAATAACTGGATGCAGTTTGTTCTTTGTTTTATTGAGGAATTCAACAAATTCCTTTATTCCGCCCGCAAACTTGAATATTTCAGTTTTTCCCGTGCACTCATCGGTGAAAACAAATTCAACGCCCTTGTTCAGGAATGCAAGCTCGCGGATTCTTGAAATAAGAATGTCATCTTCAAAGTTCAATGTTTCAAAAATCTGCGGGTCAGGCTTGAAAGTAACTGTAGTGCCGGTGCCGGTTGCAGGGCCGACCTCTTTGACTGGACCAATTGGAACTCCGCGCGTGTATTCCTGCGTCCAAAGTTTGCCTTCACGCTTTACTGTTGCAACAAGATGCTCTGAAAGAGCATTAACAACTGAAACTCCAACACCGTGCAGGCCGCCAGAAATTTTGTACGCGCCTTTTTCAAACTTGCCGCCAGCGTGCAGCATGGTAAGCGCCATTTCCATGGCAGACTTGCCGTATTTTGCATTCATGCCGGTCGGAATACCACGGCCGTTGTCTTCAACGCTTAAACGGCCGTCCTTGTGAACTGTAATAATGATTTTGTTGCAATAGCCTGCCAACGCTTCGTCAACTGAGTTGTCAACAACTTCCCAGACAAGGTGATGGAGACCTCTTACGTCAGTAGAACCAATGAACATGCCGGGGCGCTTTCTGACTGGATCCAGGCCTTCAAGTACCTGGATTGCTTCCGCACCGTACTGCTTTGCAGCTTCCTCAGTAGATTTTGGGTCTGGCATGATAGTTGAAAAGAACGGTTTTATTGACGATAAAAACGTCCACCTCTCGATAAAAAAGAAGTGCTGTTGGCTTATAAAGTTTGCGGTAAAAAGGCATTTAATTTATATATTGAAAATAAATATTAGAAAGTGAAGTCACTCACCAGTGAAAAAACATATAAACACAGCACGATTTACAGGCACATGATCAAGTTAGACTCGCTTGAAGTGCTTATCCGCAACAATTACAAATACATACAAGACCCGCACGTGCTGCTGGCAGTTGAAACGTTCTTGCAGGAAAACCCAGTTCCTTCAGCTGAAAAAGGAACAACCGCTTCGCTCGCGGCAAACATAGCAAAAATGGTAAGCTTCGCGCGAAAAGACTGGCTTGTACAAAAATCAGGAGCCGAATACGGGCCAACCACCTGGATTATCGCGCTCAACTACTGCAAATTCGGAATAGGCAGAATAGAAAACAACCAGATGGAGCCAACACTATCAACACCAGAATCCAGAAAACTGATGCGGTGCATACTTTATGACAACGCCGGAAACATCGCGCTACAGCTCGCCAAAATTCCAGCTGAAGCCTTCAGAAAAATCAACCACCTTAAAGACGCGAACCACTTTTATTCAGCGGCGATAGACATCGCCTCAGAGTTTCCAGACCAAAAAATCGTCGCGTACACATTCGCCTATCGAGGAAACGTGGAAAAGCAACTTGGTGAAGAATCACACGGCACAGAACGCATAAATTGGTTTGTAAAAGCGGCACAGGATACTCTGGAAAGCGGCAAACGCACAAGAGAATATGACAAAAGGCACGCGTCATATCAATATTCAATCGCGAGCAAGCTTCTTTACAAAACAGCTTCCGCGGCGTCAAGGACACCGGCACGGCAGGTACAACTTCTTAATGACGCGATAAAGCACCAGCAAACCTCCCTCGAAATTCAAGAGCCCGACGCTAAATTCCAAGGAGAATCCGCTTATTCCTTCGCGAAATGCCATGACCTGCTTTTCAAACTAACTGAAAAAGTTGAAGACGCGCGCGACGCATTGAAAAACTATGAACTTGCAGTCAAATGGCTTACAGATGACAAGCCAATCAAGCACACTGCAGCGCGGCGCGCAGAAGAACTCAAGGTGGTTTGCGCATGATACGAATATATGAAACAACAAAAGGAATAATTGTAACAGACGAACAGAATAAAAGCATCACCCGGCCTGGATACGCAGTTGGATTTTATTATGGAGAAGAAGTTATTCACTGCCGTTTCACCAAAGAACTCCTGCAGCCAGGCGCTGCTGTAGAAGAGCGATGCGCAAACGGCAGCACGCGAAAACTTGATACACGGGCATTGAACGAATATCCTATTTTGAAACGTGCAGAAACAATTTCTCTTCAGCAGTATGATGCCATCGTCAAGGATTTTGAACACCCAGGCTGCATTGGAAAAGCACTTTCATACATCGGCATCAAAAGAACACTGCAGGACGTAATCAGGAAAAATTTAGATAATCTTCCAGCTCAACGTTCAAACTAACATGATACGCCTTTACGACACCAGCAAAGGAATCATTCCAACGGATGAAGAGAATAACTGCCTCAGAAAACCAGGCTACATTCTTATCGTGTATGTCAGGCGCGGCCCTGGCGTTTTTGGCGGCGGATACACCAGAGAGGTAATTGAAAATGATAATTTGGTGGAAATCCATCAAAAAGATACAAAAATAAGATATGATTTGAAAAGATTGATGGATACCGGCCCCATCACCAAACGATCAATCACCATAACAGAAGAAGCATACCACAAAACAGTGCTGGATTATGAACATCCTGGCTGCTTCGGACAAATTGCCCGCGCATTAAGGATAAGAAAATCACTTGATGAAATGTTGCGGGAACATTTCAAGCATTAATCAAATTTCGTCAATATCTCAACTTTGTCGCCAACATACAACGTTTTTTCAAAGACAGCGACCATACCCTTGTTCTTCACGATTAACGGCGGATACGGATGCAGCAAGCCAGCACGCATCATTTCATTCATCGCGAGATTTGTCTTGCCTGGACCAAACTGCTTGATGAGCCATCTTGTTGTAAAAGGCAGATTTTTGTAATTCTCCGTGATGAACTTTATTATTTCTCTCGAATACTGGCTTCTGACCGGCTTATTATTGACTAACGAAAAAAGATTTCCCTGATCAGCCTCATAAATCATGCCCGCGCCATTTGTGGCAAAGGGCTCAATTGCGATAATCTGGTCGCCTTGAAGTGCGCGCTTGTCGCCAGTATCATAATTCGGAATTGACGGCTTGTCATGGATAATCCAGGGAGCAATGCCGTGGCCTGACAAGTTTTTTACAGGCGCAAGACCGTA
>JBGPJV010000006.1:0-15042 GCA_041485605.1 Candidatus Nanoarchaeia archaeon
CAGAGGAATAACTCCACTTGTCGCAACCATACTTCTCGTAGCTTTTTCAGTAGGCCTGGGCGCCCTAGTCATGAGCTGGGGAGAAGACTATATCGCCCAAAAAGCGGAATTTGTTCAAGGCACTGCAGAAGTCAAATCAGGCTGCGATACTGCAGTAATCAGCATAATCAAGATTGGCGGACAGCCGCAGGCGTGCGTTGGGCCAAACGGCATTCAATTATGGATTGACAACGGCCCGGATGTTGAAATTTTCAATATTCACGCACGTATTGCAGGAGCAAATAGTCTTCAAGTCATCGAAGGAATTCTCTCACAGCCATTAGTGAAATCAAACGCAATAAAGGTTGTTGTGCCGTACGACAGAAACGTTGGCCCACTGCTGCAAATCAAGCTCACTCCAAAAATCTGGACGGGCTCAGCAGCAGTAACGTGCGCACAAAACGCTATTACGTTAGAAAGACTCCCGCTGTGCTAAATTGCCCGAAGACGTAATCATAAAATTTTTGAATTGGTTTCTTGCCGGTAAGCTGGTCCACCAGCCAGTTTTGCAATTGCGGAACAGTTGTTTTCGGCTGAACGAATAAAGTTACCGCGTTTCTTTGCTCATTGCAAAAATTACTGCCGCAGAAATCACCTTTGACCGGCTTATTCGTGAGTGAAAGAACATTGTTTTCGCTTTCCATCACTTCAAACGCTGTCTGCAAGCTAACGTCATGATTGAAGGTTGCGCTGTCCTTTACCAAAACAAAACGCGTGCCGATTTTATTTCTGACAAGATGATTGTCCTCCAGATAGATATTTGTCGCATTTCTTGCATAGAGCCCTATATTGTAATTGACAATCCTGCACTTTGAAACAGTAATATTAGATACGTGCTCCATAGAAATTCCTTTTCCACCGGTCCAGCTTTTAAGAACGGCGCCATTGCAGTCAAGATTAACATTGTTTTCAACAATAGAAATTCCCTTGTCGAGGAAATAGACATCGGTGCAAAACTGGACAGACTTGCGTATCATCATGCCGTCCCTAGGCACTACACACCCCAGCACCACAGGTGCCAGCAGCAACATCACTACAACCCACTTCATCTCTTTTTCTTCATGACAACTATAACTGCAATAATTGCCATAATTGCCGAAAATCCATATATGAAAAACCAGATTGGCGCTGATTTTTTCTCAGCAATGAACGTTGCATTACTTTTGAACTCCCTCTGAACTTCTTTTTCAGTTTCCTTCATGATTTTTTCAACTTTTTCTGTTGAATTCTCTTTTTCTATTGCGGGAGGAGCTGGAGCGGACACGCAGTCAGCATCATTTTGCGGATTACACTTTTTGCTGCAATAAAAGTCGCCTGACTCGCAAACATTCATCTCGCGCTCTTCATTGCAGGCATTTACTTCGCAAAACTTGCGCTCAATTTCCTTGTTGCCCAGCATCACAAGGTTGTATTTGCTGTTAATTGCAGAAACAGCAAACTGGAAACTCTTGTCATTATTGTCACGAATAGCATTTTCATACGAATCAAGCATTCTGACACCAATGCGGTTTTTCAGGAAACCGTTTTTTTCAATTAATGAATTGGTGACATTTTTCAGATAGAGACCCTGCGTGAATGTAACAATATTGCAATTTCTGATGGTTATACGCTCAACATTTTCTGCACGGACGCCAATTTCGCTCTCTCCCACAACACCGCGCAAGACACTAGTGCTGCAATCAAGCACAACATCATTTGCGGCAATCGTGATACCATTCGGAATATCATACGTATCACCGCAGAAAGTCATATTTTGTGTTATAGTCATTCCATCAGTCGGCTCGGTGCATTCCGCGGCAACTATGGGAATAAGTAACAGAACTATCAGCATGACCTCTTTTTTCATATAAGCCAAGAACGCCCTCACATTAAAAATATTTTCTATTCTACAAACCGTACATCATCAACAATGCCGTCTGCGTTCCTATCGAGACCTTCAACTACCCTGGCAGAAATCTTTGGGTCAACAGAATTGCCTTTTGCCAGCTCACTGAAGTATTTGATGAACGCCAACGTAACTGCACGCGTGCCAGCATACCTTTTTCCCGCTACAACTAAAATCCATTTCTTTGGATTAAACGGGTTTTTCGCCTTCACAATAATGCCGCACTCGTCAGCATGATAATTCTTGCCTGAAATCGTGCTTGTGATAGCCCAATTATTATCTTTGTCAAACCGCAATGGCAGCTTGTCATTCACTTTCTGCGTAACAGTGTTAACAACAGGGCCTCCAATCAGGATGAGATTCTTTTGCAAGTCCTCAGAACGAACTTCTGTGTCTAATCTAACGCTCAAATCATCCAAATGGGTGATAAATGTGCCCAAGAAAAGCGCAAGGTCAATACCGTAATAACCGTCTCTTGAACGCGCCATCTCAGGACCGTGCGGGTCAGGAGAGCCCACTATAATTACTCCGTTCAGTTCGTTGTTTTCGATTATGGGAGAAAGAAACTCATCCGGGCGTGTTTTAAGGCCAGGAACTTTGTGCGCTTCAGTGAATTCCTTCAGCGCGAATACGAAAGCAGGAGCAGTAGGAGAGTAGATGTTGGCCAACGTGCCGTGCACCTCCTGTTTCTTGGTAACTTCTATCAGATTGGCTTTTTCGAGCTTTCGGATATGATAATAGACCTTCTGCTCGTGCACTTTCAACCTCTTGGCAAGCGCTCTAGGGTAAGTAGGTGAGGACGCCAGCTCCTTGAGTATTCTCTGCGCTAACAAAGCTCCGGCAGCCCGAATCTGCCCGCCAGACAAGGGTTTGGCAGGCAGGCTTACAATTGTATTCTTCTGGTCTTCAATTACTAACATAGGCGTTATTAACTATTTTATAATACTATTATGAATATTTTAATAACCTTTATATATAAGCTTTTCGTTTAATGTGCTATGAACTACAGCGACAGTGAGGACAGCTAAGGACAATGTGCGGAATTCTTGGTTATTTTGGACTGCGAAACGGCACCCCTTTGGTGCATGAAGGCTTGAAAGCGCTTGCATACAGAGGCTATGACAGCTGGGGAATAGCAGTACATTCTGACAGCCACATTACCATTCAGAAAGGCATAGGAGACATTTCCAAGACAGAGCCGGTAGCACTGCACAGCAACAGAGTTATTGGCCATACCCGCTGGGCAACACACGGCGGCGTAACAGAAGCCAACGCACACCCGCACGCTAACATGGACAAAACCATTTCAGTTGTCCACAATGGAATAATTGAAAACTACAATGAACTAAGATCAGAGTTACAAAAAAACGGATTTGTATTTGCAAGCCAGACAGACACTGAGGTTGTACCGCACCTCATAGACTTTTACATGCGACAAGGAAAAACTTTTGAGCAGGCATTCAAAGTTACACTTGGAAGATTGGATGGCAGTTATGCCATCCTTGCGACACATGCAAACGATTCAAGCATTCTCTTTGCAAGAAACGGCAGCCCATTAGTTTTAGGACTTGGCCAAAACGAATATTTTGTAAGCTCAGACATTCCAAGCTTTTTGCCGCACACCAAGATAGTTGTGTATTTGGAAGACGGCGATTACGGTTCAATTACGAACACAGTTAACATTTACAACGGTGAAAAAAAAGTAGACAGGCAGCCAACCACTGCACACTGGGATTTAGAAGTTGCAAAAAAAGGAAATTATCCCCACTTTATGATAAAAGAAGTCAACGAACAGCCGCTTACAATACGAAAAGCACTAAACCAGCCAAAAGAACTCGTCAAGCAAACCGCATTACTGCTCCAGAACGCCTCAACTGTGTTTCTGGTAGGCTGTGGCACCAGCTACAACGTATGTGCCACAGCTACCTACCAGTTTTCAAAATCTGGCAAACAAACAATTGCGGTTCTTGGATCAGAATTCTCGCAACAGATACCATTTATCGACAAGAAAACAGCAGTCATTGCAGTCTCACAAAGTGGCGAGACGGCAGATATCATAGATTCTGTCAAGGCAAGCAAACAAAAAGGAGCTGTTGTAATTGGCATTTGCAACGTACCAAGCTCAACATTAGCACGCATTGTTGATATCGTAATACCAATGAACTGCGGACCAGAACTTTGCGTTTTAAGCACAAAGACGTGCACCGCGCAATTAGCTATTCTATTCATGCTGGCATTTGCGCTTCGGAACAAGGACACCTCCGTCTTAACCGAAGCAGCAGATGCGGCACTCCATGTTTTGAAACAACACCAGCAGACCATGCCAGAACTTGCACAAAAAATTGCAAACACGCAAAGTATGTTTGCGATTGGCAGAGGCACAATGTCTCCAATCGCACGCGAAGCAGCGTTGAAGATTAAGGAAGTAAGTTACATTCACGCAGAAGGAATGCCAGCAGGAGAATTAAAGCACGGCAGCATAGCGCTCATTGAACAAGGAATGCCAGTGATTGTTTTTGCAGACGATGAAACACGCGCCTTTACAACTTCAAACGCCATGGAAGTCAAGGCGCGCGGCGCGTTTGTCATCGGCGTAGACAGCAAGCCAAGCCCGGCATACGATTTCCACATACCAATACCTGCCCTTGATGACGCGACAGCACTTTTGGCTTTATTACCGATACAATTGCTTTCTTATTATTTAGCGCTTGAACGCGGCTGCGACCCAGATAAGCCGAGAAATCTGGCGAAATCAGTGACCGTAAGATAGTTAAATCGCTTCTTTTTCATATGGCGTATGCAAATCACTCTCAACTTAAAGAAAAAGCTCGAGCAAAGCGCAAACGAGTACTTTGAAAAAGCAAAAAAGTCGCGCAAAAAAGCAGAAGGAGCACGGGACACTGTCCTCAAATTCCAGAAAGAACTTGCAGAACTAGAGAAAAAACAGCAGGTTGCAGTTCAAAAGGAAACAGAAAGAAAACAGAAAGCACCGCGGCAATGGTATGAAAAATTTCATTGGTTCATTTCCTCAGAAGGATTTTTGTGCATAGGCGGCAGGGATGCAACATCGAATGAAGTTGTCATCAAGAAACACACTGACAAAGATGACATAGTATTCCATACTGAAGCGCCAGGCAGCCCATTCTTTGTGATAAAAACTGAAGGCAGGAAGCCAAGCGAACTTACAATGCAGGAAACTGCAGACGCAACTGCCTGTTTTTCAAAAGCGTGGAAAATCGGAGTAAGCGCGGCAGAAGTATTTGCAGTAAATCCAGACCAGGTAAGCAAACAGGCAGAATCTGGAGAATACATGCTAAAAGGAGCTTTCATGATCAGGGGCAAGAGAAACTTTTACCAATGCAAAATGGTAGTTGCAGTAGGAAAGCTTGAAGACGGCAGAGTAATGAGCGGGTCAGAAAGCGCTGTAAAAACTCACTGCAAAGAGTACGCGTTTGTTCTGCAAGGCAGAGACAAGCCAAGCGATTGCGCCAAGAAAATAGCAAGAAAGATAAAAGCGGACATAGATGAGGTGTTAAGGGTATTGCCCGCAGGAACATGTCAAGTAAAATAAACCTTCACGCACTGGAGCCGGCCATCAGAATAGGAAAGGCAGGCATAACTGACAATGTAGTCAAACAAGTAATGACATTGCTGAAAAAAAGAAAGGTCATCAAAGTCAAGTTTTTAGCAAGCGCAATACAGGAAAACAAAAGAGCAAGAGCGAATGAACTGGCAGAACGCGCGCATGCCAAGATTATTAGCAAAGTCGGCTTCATAGTAGTATTGGAAAGAATTAAATAAACACTTTTCATAATAGGACACAATGCCAATAGAGCTAAAAGAGAGTGCAAAATTCGTCGCCTATGGATTTCTCAAAAAAGGCGCTAACAAAGATAAAGTAGAAATCAGTAGCAAGACAATTGAAATCGAAGGCAAAACAGGAGACCAGAGATTCCAAAGCATACAGAATTCTTTCAAAGAGCTTGATGACGACAAGAGAAAAGAGCTCAATGATGCTTGTGAAAATATGGCTGACCACGAATTTGTAGAAGTGGCAAGAGACCAAATGGTCATGACGGACTATCCTAAAAGCATCAGCAGATACTACATGGGCATGGAAAGCTGGCACCAAAGCATAGAAAACTACTATTTCTGGTGCATGAACTTCCTAGGAGACATCGGGTTTCCAGTAATTCACAAAATAACTGATGTATTTACGGCAGCAGAACACAGCAGCTTCTATGGGGCGGCAGGACAACGATTAGGACTGGCGCAAGACAAAGTTTCACAATATCTGGCGACAATAGGTAAAATGGTCAAAGACCTTTTTCAACTTGTCAGGGAACTGCGCTGGATTGACGAACGGCTTGAGATTTACCGCGCCGGATTTGGACGCGACAAAAACGACAAGCCAATAATCATTGATGGAACACCGAAAGAACCTGAGAGAGGAGCAGAACAAGCACTCAAAGGAATGTGGGTGGATTTGGTCGACGGGGTTGTTGGCGGACAAAGAACGGGAAGCAACCTGTTCGTCATGGCGCAACAGCTCCAGTTTACCGCGCTTCCTGACTTATTCTTCTCCATACATCCGCAGAAAATAGAAGACGTTGACAAAGTAGTGGAAAACGAAGCGAAAAGCTTCAACGAGCCATTACGCAACCTGCTGAAAAGAAAACTCACGCAATATGTTGCGTGGAAGAAGTCAACTTATGATGAAATGAGAAGCAGAAGGAAATTCACACTTGACTATCTAAGGCAGCACTATGAAGTAATACGACTGTATATCCAGTGGGCAAAGCCGTACATCAAGCACATAGAACGATTGTCAGGACAGCAGAATTTGCTTGATAATCCGCGTTTGATTGCAGCATTTGAAAGCAGCCTTGTGGAAATAGAAGTTCTGGCAATTACAAGGCCAGAAAAAGCCAAGGACACCTATGCCTGCATTCTTATGATGTTTGAATACCATACCAAGCCAAGCATGCAGTATCCGGGTGATGCAGGATATCACAGAGGCCCCATACACGTTGGCTCGACAAGAATTACCTGGAGAAGCTATGCATGGAGCGACCAGCAAGTCAAGGATTACCTTGCAATGCGGCGATACCAGGATATTGAAACACTAGCATCAATTGACAAAACACTTAAATCAGCGATGGACGCACTTGGAGGCGACCTGCAAAAGTACATCAGCGAAGCAGAAGAATCTGCAGCGCCGCCCAAAGAGGAAAAAACAGAAAAAAAGCAACCGATAAACATCATGGAGCCTTTCACCGCAGTAGGCAAAGGAGTCAAAGAAGCATTTGGCGGGCTAATTCCCAACATAACCTTTGGCGGCAAGAAAAAAGGAGGAGAAAAAGAACGACCAAACGAAACAGCAGCACGAAAACTCTGCTGGCTGCACTACAACATTTTCAAGAAAGCACACGGACTACTTGCGTGGTAAGGTTAATATAGCCTCATTCTATCGACCATAGCATGGGAATTGATTTTTCAGGCTTTAAGGACATGACGCCGCAAAAGCGCCTTCAAGAGCTACAGAAACTAATTGATGATCTTAAAAAAGAGATAGAAGACAGGCAAAAAGACATCAAAAGCGCAGAACAACTGCTTGCCCTTGCTGATGAAGAAGCGCGCGTGCTCGAGCAGGTCGAAGTGCCAGAAATACGGGCACCAAAGCGTGGTCGTATAACAGAAATAGAAGAACGCGTTGAGACAAAAGAAGAAAAAAAAGAAGGCAGACGCGTAGAACAATTAGAACTTGAACAGTTGCTGGCAACAGCGCCTCCACGTTCACCAGAACTTATTCATCAGATTGCGCACAAGTCACTGGCAGAAATTTACGATGTGGAAAAAAGAATTTATGCAAGGCAAAAAGATACGGGCGTTGAAACAGCTCAAGACAGAGAAGCGATTTATGCCATTAGGAGAGGGCTTGAGGAAAAGAAAAAAGAAGGCTACAGGCCGGCTGCCCAAGACAAACACCTGATGACTGCAGCAGAACAAATGGCGGAAAGCATGTACCAAGGCGGCGCAGGAACGTACAAAAGAACGCCTGGCTAATTCTAATGACAATAAACGCATGTCGGAAATTTGCTAAATTTCCGAGCATGATCGAAAATGTTGTGACATTTTCGACATAAACCTTTAAATAGTCCAGTAGCCATAAATGTATACTGTATGGCTGAGTTTAGAACACTGGAGTATGGACCGATGGACAGAGCATACCACGAGGCAATCTCAGAAACGCCGCATGACTCTGGGCCGCAATTAGAAGCACCTATCGCTCCTATAAACGAGCTGGGTGAAACAGTGCCTGAACACGACCCATCAGGCAGATTCAAGAATATCATTCAGACAACACAGGCAGCCATTAGAGGAGGAGCTGGAACACTGCAAATAGTTCTTATGACTCCGCATGAAAGCGCAATCGGCGGCAGGCCTAAAGCGTACGGCAAAGAAGTTAGGGAAGCACTGAAAGAAGTCGCGCTAGCCAGCAAAGTGAATATCGCTGGTGTGGAACTGCCAACTTCGTTGAATAATTTAGCAGGATTTGATCACCAACAAGGCATTTTTTCAGATGAAAAAAGAAAGCAAAGTTTGGACGAAGTCAGGGACGCCATCAGATTCGCAGCAGATATTGGCAGAGGCGGCGGAGTAGACATTGTTTCCTGGGAGTTTCCTCGCGGAGTCAATGATGCAGAGTGGAACAAACCGGTACTTAAAGACGGCAAAGAAGTAAGGCCATTTGTACAAGAAGGAGAACAGCGCATCGGCTGGCTGGTAGATGACAGAACAGGCAGGACCATGCAAATCAGAAAAGACGAAGTGCAGCATATTCCTTACGATAAGAAAACATTTGAGCCATTGCGGCCTGGAGCAAAAGAACTCGAAAAACTGGAAACAGGAGAAATAAAAGAACTGCCGCTCAGCGAATTTGAGTGGGATGATTTCAAAAGATGGGCTGACCATACCAATGAGCAGTTAAAAAAAGGCATAGACCCTGACACCGGCAAACCGTGGGGCATCGATCCGGAAACCAACCAGCAGTGGGCTCCAGAAAAAAAGCAACTGCAACAAGAGAGGCAGCAAGCACGGGAAATATTTGAACAGAAAATAAAAGAAGGAAAACTCATAACCCCTGATGAGAAATATATTGATGTTCAGCTGAAAGGACAAATTAACTCACTCGTCGGCTGGAGAACGCACTACGCAAAACGCGCGCAAGACGCGCGCGAAGCAATGGAAACGGCTGAACAAGAGATGCGTGAAGCTGAAGATGATCAGTCACGAGAAAAGTTAAGAGAGAATTTTAAAAAAGCTAGACACGAGTACGAAGATTCGCTCCACACTTCACACGGACAGCAGCAGCAAATTAACGAGCTTAAGGAGCGATTCAAGCATATTAAGCCGATTAAAGATTATGCACTCGAACGCAGCGCGCGCACCTATGCAGAAGCGGGAGTGGAGGCAATGCGCACTTATGAACAGGGAAGAGAGAAAGGAACTGTTGAAAGGCCACTGCACGTCGGTCCTGAAATAGGATGGCCGGGATATTACGGCAGCCACCCTGATGAATTCATTGATTTGGTACAAAATTCAAGAAAACAAATGGTAGAACTGCTTACCCAGCCTTCAATAAAGGATGTCAAAGGCAACCCAATTAACAATCCCTACTGCGATCCAACTATTAACAAACAAAAAGCACAAGAACTAGCGGACAAGCACATCAAAGGACTATTTGATACCAGCCACATGGGAATGTGGCTTGCGCATTTTGAAGCAAAACCAGGAGAGTCTGAGGAAAAACGCATTGAGCGCTTCAAAAAAGATTTCTATCTGCCTGCAGTCGAGAAAATAATAAAAGCCAACGTTGTCGGCGGCGTACAATTAGTTGACAGCATGTCAGCTGCGCACGGCCACCTGCCGCCAGGCGAAGGTATTTTCCCAGTCATGGAAACTGCCAAGTTGTTCAAAGAAAGCGGTTTCACCGGCTTCATGGTCTCAGAAGGCCACGAAGAAGAAAAGTTCGGAGAAGGCAGAATCAGGTCAAAATTGTGGCAGCACGCGGGAGCAAACGTCGGAGCGGGGTACTTTTCAGGGCCGCCACTCCGCTGGGGCCAAGTCCAACAGGGATATTTCGGCAAGAGCTACTCGCCATTGTTCATGTTTGGCGGATACTCGCCAAGCAACGAGTTCAAGTTGTGGAGCGAAGTGCCTTTAGAATAAGCTAATATTTGGTGTTATGCTTCCACCATTTGTCTTCTTTCTGCCCATATTTCTCGAAGATGTCAATCACTATAATCTGTTCGTTGTCTTCGTAAACAAGCGGTTTTAACTCGTGCTTCAGTTCGGTGGCAATCTTCAATTCCTGAATTTCTGGCGGGTGGTATTCGCCAGACGCGTTAGAAGGCTCATCAACGTACGGCTGGTCTGTTTGAACTGATTGAATTTCCTCAAGCTGCTCTTCTACAAGGTCTTCTAACTGTTTTTGAGGCGACTGCTCATCAACGCTAGGGGGCGGCTCGTCCAGTTCCTTCTTTTCCGTATTTTCAGAAATAAACTCAACCACTTTTTTGCTTCACTCAGTTAAATGTTATTTTCCCTTCGTACATCAATTTCCAGATAGCTGGGGAAATTATCTTTATAGAATCCTTTATGTATTTAATATTTGTGTCAATTTGAGCTTCAACAAACGGATGATTGGTTGTACTGCCCTGCTGTATCTGCGAGGCAATTTGCTGCGCTTCCTGAAGGAATTTGTGCTCATAATCGGTCTGCACTTCTGCCATTGACGCGCCAACAGTTTCTCCTTCGTTAGCCATTTCGTAATATGTCTTTCCGGTGTATGAAGAACTTTCATATCCTGGAAGATTAATTGAGTAGGAAGTGCTTTCAAAACTTTCAGGATCCGTCTGCTGTTCAATGACTGAGGAAATTGTTTCAATAGTTTCTGCGTCCAGCTTTTCGGTTAATGGAGATTTTGCTGTTTCTCTGGAGCTTTCAAGCTCGTCAACAACTAGTGTTTCTAGGTTTTTTGCATCACTCAGAATCATTTCAGAAATAACAGTACTGAACTGCTTATTAAGATTTTCGGAAAGATAGAATACAAGATGTGGCGGTTATTTTGTGAGGTTCGACGAAAGCTTATTCTTGGCAAGCACCTATTGTGTTTTCATTGACAAGGAGTTGCGAATCTTTAAAATCGTACATATTGAATAATCTTGTATGCAGTTCAAAGTACATACCAAAGCGCATCCAAACGTTCCAAAGTATGCCAGCACAGACTATGATTTTGCCAAGAAATTTGCAGCACAACTGCATATTGAACTGGGCGACTTTGTCAAGGCAGTTGTCTTGTTTGGAAGCACGGCACGTGAAGAAAAGCCGCTGTATGGTGAAAGAGATATCGACGTTCTGATAGTCATCAATGACTTGACGCTCATTTTAAGCAACGAAGTCATCGAGGCATATAGAGTTATTGTGGAGAATACTGCGGCGAAGATAAGCAAGCGGATGCACATTACCACATTGAAGATGACCAGCTTCTGGGAATATGTCCGAATAGGAGACCCAATCGCGATTAACATGCTCAGAGATGGTGTTCCATTGTACGATGCAGGATTCTTTGAGCCAGTACAGCAATTATTGTTCCAAGGAAGAATCAGGCCAACAAAAGAAGCAATCTGGACATACTTTGCAAGGTCTCCAGCAACAATACATAATGCAGACTGGCACATTTTGCAGGCAACGCTTGACTTGTACTGGGCAGTGTGCGACTCTGCACACGCCGCACTAATGAAAATGGGAGAAGTACCTCCAACGCCCAGCCATCTTGCAGAGCTAATACATCAACGGCTTGTCAAAACCGGACATGTTCCACAGAGATACGCTGATTTAATGGACACGTTCTTCAAACTGCAGAAAAAGATTGTTCACCGCGAGATACAAGAACTTACAGGCAAACAGTTTGACGAATACAAGAAACAAGCGCAGGATTTTGTGCACGTCATGCAGAAAGTAGTAGAGCAGCGCTAGACTTCTCTCAGAACATCCAGCAGATTGTTAATTTTGTAATGGGATTCCCACTTGCGATGCGGTCTTCCCGGATGTGCGTACTAATAATTCACCGTGCCTATCATATCATGCGGGGAATCGCCAATCGCAACAACCGCGTCAAATGTTTTGCCATCAAGGTACGAGCGCAATACCTGCTGTTTTGTCTTGTGTTCATCAAGCGTGGCAAATGCATGCCCTTCAGGGAAAAAACGCTCAATGCTTATCGCCTTCAGAAAATGACCGAGCACCTTTCGGTGAACCTGTGAAATAAGAATTTGCGTGTGTTTAAGCGCAATGGAATCAAGCACTTCATGCACATTATCATTTGGCTGGATGTACTTCAGCATCAAGCCGGGCTCTGCGTTAAACTCTGCAACGCACTCTTCTTCATAGTGGCCATATTTCGTATTTGGCAACCCTGGAAGCAACTGCGAGAAATATTCCCACCAGTGCCTGCCTGTTAGCGCTGCTGCTTTCTCTTCGGTCAGGCGCTCTTCGTGGCCGTTACGCTCAAGAATTCTATTGGTAATTTCAATAACGGTTTTGTCATTTCCTTTTTCAGCAGTTCCGTGATAATCCCACACAAATAATTTCCCCATAACAGTTTTGGGCTTCAAAGGTGCTATATTTTGCTTACTATCAAGAAGTTATATATTTTATATAAAAATGGAAAGGCTTAAATACCTACCTGCCCTTACTATCCTGTTGAGGCTCTATGGAAACTAAAATGTTAAAGATGGTGCAAGACCCGTGCTTTGGCAAGAAATACGAAACACACGAACAGTGCCCAACCTGCTGGATTAAGAAATCCTGCCTGATAACTTTCAGGAACCGGAAGTAATTACTCTCAAAGTCGATATGTAGCTTCCGGGCATCACGTTCTGCGGAATTCTCAAACTAACAATTGATTTATGTTCCGTGAAAGGCTCAATTGTAAACTCCGATGGTCCATCCAGGGAAATTGCGCTTTTTGGAATGGTGAAGTTCTTGTAATGAAAATCGTTGAAGACCAGCTTGATACTAATGGCAAGTGCGCCATTGTTCTTGATTGACAAAGTGCCTTCAGGCGCCAAGCTGAGCGACTTTGAAACTTCAATTGCCGGCGCAGTAATGGTGACATTTGCAGTAATCGGCACGGGAATGCCATCCTGAAAATCAGGCACTGCTTCAACGAAGTCCTTGCTGTTGTCTTCGGTGTCTGTTATTCTCAGCAGTGCTTTGCCTACAGGCACCATCATAGCAGGAACGCCTTTGAACAAGCCCGCTTCTATACCTTCCTCATCACCCCAGCCAACCGCATCAATGATGGTGTTGTTTGACAGCAATGCAATGCCGCTGTCAGAATTGCCCAAAGTTATTTTTTCTTCATAATTAGCAGACCTCCAGGTGGAATTGTCCTTATTTGTATTCCAGCCTTCATCAGCAACAAGAAAAGCCTGGCCGGGCTGCAAAACAGTAGCCGCCGGGATGGTAGCATCAGAGTCAGAACTCTCAGTTTTCAACACCCAGCCAGAGATGTCAACAGCAGAAGCGCCATTGTTAAGCAATTCCACGGCTTCCCCGCCGCTTTCAGCGCCAATTGGGTCGTATAAGACCTGGTTAATTACAACGCTCGCCATGGCTGAAGGAACGAGCAACAACATCAAGAGCAAATATTTCATTTTTATCACCAGTTTTCAAAGAAGCAGAACTAATTAAAGAGTTTATCGACGAGAAACCTGAAAGGTTTACGTGATGTATTGGAATAAAATAAGAAATTAAGATAAAAAATTGAAAAAAATAAATTTATTCGCGCTTTCGGCGAACCATAATGACAACGAGTGCCACGATAGCAGCTGCGATCAAGACGCTCAATACTGCCAAGAGCCCGACATATGCCTTGCCTTCGGTAAAGCTTGTTTGCTTCTTAGGAGCTGCCTGGGACTGGCCTGCAGGCGTTACTGGCTGCTGTGGAACAACAACCGTTGTCTGCTTCTTAGGCTCTTCCTGAGTCATTGTCGTGTCTGCGCTTGTTTCGTCGCTGCACTTGCTTATTGCCAAATCAACACTTCCAGAGTTGCTTGGAGCAGTTGTGTCGAAGTATGTTTTCACATCAACGCGCACAACGCCTTCCTTTGCGCCCTTTGGAATTGCAATGTCGAAAGCAGCTGAAGTGCTGTCGTCCTTGTCAAGCTGAATGTTATCAGCCTTCTTGGTGAACGCGATGTCAGATGCAATTGCTTCTACCACAACGTTCTTTTCATTACGCTTGCCCTGGTTCAGAACGTTTACAGTTAATTTTGCGTTTGACGCTTGGCAGTTTGATATTACATTTGGTACTAAGTCAACACGTCTAATCTGAAGGTCATGCGTTAACCGCTTGACTTCAAAGTGAACCTGTCGTGCTTCACCGTGCAATGCGCCGTTTGCATCACGGCCTGATACGGATATGTCCAATGTTAAAGTACCATCTGCTGAATCATCAATAGTCACATCAGAGGTAGACGTGTCAGTATCGCCTGAGTTCAAGCTATTGATGTCGTCGCCTTCGTTAACATCCAAGTTGGCGTCTCTTGAGTTAACCTTAACAGTTACTGTGTCAAAGCTGATATCACCAATCTTCTGGCTGTCACGATCGTTGTTGTCGAACAGGTTTTCAACCTCGACTTCCAATGTGCAGTCGTCTCCTGGCTTCAGGTTCTTGACCCTGTCGCCGTCACTGAGGCTTTGCGATTTTGTGCCACAGTCGATACGTGCCTTCTTAATTCTGACCTGATTAATTGCCTGCATGAAAATGTCTGCAGTTGCTGAATTAGCTGAACCATTAACCGTGCCGCTGACGGTCACTGTGCCAATTTTCACTGGCTCTTCTCTTAAAGTAGTCGGATTAACGCTTGAGTGGTCGAGTGGAATCGTTCCATTCACAGTGATTGTAACCGATGCGCCTGGTCCCAAGCTTGCAGGGATATTTGAGAAAGACAATGCGTATTTCACATCAGTCGCTCCAGCTCCTGCTGTTATCGCGATGCCGGTCATGGTGTCCGTGTTGTTGTTTGTAATCAGAAATGAACTGATTA
>JBGPJV010000007.1:0-14869 GCA_041485605.1 Candidatus Nanoarchaeia archaeon
AAAGGTCATCTCGCTTACCAAGAGCAAGTCAAAAATAGTGTACAAGCAATTGCCGCAGGATGATCCTAAGCAGCGCAAGCCCGATATCACGCTTGCCAAGTCAAAGCTCAAGTGGTCGCCTTCAATAAAGCTCACCGAAGGCCTTAAGAAGACAATTGATTATTTTAAAAAAGTATGAGCATCATAAAAAAAGAGGCAAAGCATCTCGTTTCGTTTCTAGAAAAGTGGACAGAGCTTGACGTTATGTATTATGTTCGTGGTGGTGCTGTCTTGTTCTCCACGCAGTTCCTGCTGGTCTTGAGCGGTTTCCTTCTTTCTGTAGGTTTCGCGCATCTAACTAGCAAAGAACTTTTTGGTCAGTACCAATTTGTTTTGGCAGTCATCGGCACTATCAGCGTGCTGGCCCTGCCTGGAACAAACACGGCTGTTCTTTTGGGTGTCTCTGAAAACAAAGAAGGCACATTGTTGCAGGGCATTCGGCTGAAGTTGAAATGGTGTGTGCTCGGCATTCTTGCGCTTATTGCAACTGCTGGCTATTTTTATCTTAAGCAGCCTCAGTATGCTGACTTGTGGCCTATTTTCCTTGTCGCAATCATTTTCTTTCCGATTCTCTACTCGCTTGATGTCACGCATTCTTTCTTTGCGGGCAGAAAGAAATTCACGTGGAGCTGTGCGTTCCAGTTAATTACTGAAGCCGGCAGCTCTATGGGCGCGCTGGCATCTCTTTTCTTCACAAAAAATCTGCTTATCATAATCACGATTTATTTGATCATCCAGGCTATCGGCGACGTGCTTGCATTTTTGTTTGCCCGTTCAAAACTGCAGAATACAAGGACAGATCCCGAACTTGCGTCATATAGCGGTCATCTTACAGTCATAAACTTTATTCCATACATTAAAACATTCTTCGACAAATTAATTGTCACCTACTTCCTCGGTTTTGCCGCAACAGCAGTTTATACAATTGCTGCTGCAATGGCCGAACAATTGTACGCAGTGTCAAAAAGTGTTAGCGCGCTGGTTTTTCCAAAGCTCACAACAGATAAAAAGGAAGTTATTTACAAACATGTCATCAGGCATATTCCCAAGCTGATATTCTTCTTTATCGTGGTGGCAGGCGTTGCAGCATTGCTTGCTCCAGTTATCATTCCCTTTTTCTTCTCAGAGCAGTATCGCGCTTCAGTATTGATTGCACAGCTTCTGTTGCTCGTAAGCATTCCGCGCGCAATTGCCTTTGTTCTGACGCGTGTGCAGGAAGCTCAGCGTCAGAAAAAGAAGCTGTATAAAATTAATGCGTGGTATGCTGGCGTTGAAATTGCTGCCTTGCTTGTTCTCACACCGTTATATGGCATGTATGGTCTGGTTGCCGCAAAGGGAATTTCAAATCTTGCATACTGTATTATTGCGTGGAAGAACTTATACTAATGCTTCTCTGCGTACACAAAATATCCGAGCGGGTAATTATCCTGCGTGCAGAGTTTTCTATATCGCGGAAAAAGTGTGCTTAGCGTTGCATCCAAAAACCAGGCCCATGCTGCAAAGAATGGTCTCAAGAATCGTGGAATCGCTCCATACAGCAATGAATAGCGTGCGACAAAGATGCCTTTACCCAATGGAATTATCTGGTCAACGCGAAATCCATTCTTTGTGAGGAGGTTGTTCAATGCAGAGCGGGTATATCGCCAGTAGTCATCTGGTGAGCCGTGTACCTGGTGAAGGAATGGTGTTGAAAAAATAAACCGTCCTCCCTTCTTCAGCACTCTGGAAGTTTCCTTGAATGTCATCTCAAATTCTGGAATGTGTTCGAAAGTGTTGAAACTGACGGCGGCATCAAATTCGTGGTCTTTCAGAGGAAATGGTTTGGTGATGTCTGCAATGTGTGTCGGACGCAGGCTTTCATCAATGTTTAATGAGACAACGTCAAATTTACCTTTGAACAGCAGGTTGTATGATGCTTTTTCGCCACCGCCTAAGTCAAGTATTTTTCCGGAGAGAGTGTTTTTCTGCACTTCTTCATATTCCAGTGCGCGCAAGGGCGAATAGGTTACTGATTTAATCGCAAATTGCCATATGTTCATGTTAAAAACCTCGTTGTTTTGACAGCCTGAAAACGTAAGTTTTCATGTTTTTTTCTCACCCATTACTGCAAATTCTGTTGCGAAGAAGCTTGGACGGATTGAACCGACAATCTTTGACAGCAGTCCGATTACGGGAACGTGCATCAGGGGAAAATAGTATTTTTCTTTGACAATGCTGACTCCTGCCCGCGAGAAAATCTCGTGAAGTTTTTTCCGGGTGAAGTAGAACACGTGCCCTTTTCGTTCTCCAAGGACACTGGGCACTTTTCCGAAGAATGCTTGAAGGCGTGAAATCGCAAATGCAAAATTTGGCACAGTGATTATTACTTTTTTCCCAACGCGTGCCGCATTTCTGAGCTGGACATCTGGTTGGAAGGTGTGTTCAAGCACATCCAATAATGTCACAACATCAAACTCATCTTTCTTGAACGGAAGTTCTTCATGCTCAAAATCAAACACGCGCGTATCAGTGCCTTTCTTCTTCGCCGTTGCAACTGCTGTTTCTGATAAGTCAAGTCCTATTTTCTTTTGTGCGTTAACGTTTCTGAGGAATAAGCCATCTCCGCAGCCCAAATCAAGTATGCTTTCCGGCTGACCGATAAGTGATAATGCTAGTTTGTGCCGTTCTTCAAGCTGCTGGGCGTGGTGTTCCCAATATTTTTCTTCAAAATGTTTTTTGCTCATTTCTCACACCGCCAGATAAGCATGAATGAGCCGAGGTTGGGAAATAGTCGTGCAATGCTGCCGGACATTCCTGATGCCAGTCCAATTAGCTCAACTTTTGAGAAATGCTGCTGAAGTACACTTTTGAGAATTTTATATGAGAACTGGTTGATGTGTGTCCTGTCTTCCAGAGGTGTATTTTTCTGTATCCCAAAAAGATAGCGTATCCTGTTCTTTACGTTGTACGCATTTGGCACGGATCCAATAAATAATCCGCCTGGCTTCAAGTGTTCGGCAACTTTCTTGCAGATTAAGTCAGGATAATACAAGTGTTCAACAACTTCTGCTGCAACGATGGAATCAAAGTGTTCTTTGACATCCCATTCGTCATTCAAGTCCATGTGTTTTGTGTTGATGCCAAGCTTCTTTTTTGCCGCTTCAAGCATTTTAGTGTCAATATCAATTCCAAGAACTTCGTTTCCTTCGGTGAAATAGCGGGTGAGCGTGCCATCCCGGCAGCCTATGTCCATTATCTTCTTGCCTGTGCCAATCCACTGTGAGAACAGTGCTCCTCTTTCCTTCTCAAGTATAGAAAACTCTGTCTTTCTAGTTTTTTCGTGGTGGTACTCGTATATCTTTGATAGCGACCCCATATGCGTTTTGAGAAACAGATAGCTTTTAAGCCTTTCTGTGCGCAGCGAAAATCATTTCTTAAGCTGCATCGAAATGTGCTCGCCTTTCCACGGATATTCAAAGTCTGACTTGCTAATAATTTTGAAATTGGATTTTGCAAACAAAGAAAGTACGTCATCTATTTTATTCCAACTCGCTGCTTCATAATAGCTGGCAGATTGGCCTTCTTCTTCGCCTCGAACAATATCAAGCACCACCAAACCGTTTGGCTTCAGAACCCTTTTCATCTCTTTGCTGATCTTTTCAATATTATATGCATGGTCGAGAGAATTGGTAAAAATGACATCCACACTGTTATCTGGAAACTGAATGTTATGGAAGTCTCCAAAAACAACATACTTATTTTCCTTTCCAGGGTTTAAATCCAAACCAACAGCAAAACAGCCCATGTCCAGGAATGATTTGACTTCAGTGCCCAAGCGGGCAGCCAAACATAAGACATTCATGCCGGGCTTTACCACGCCAGCAGCTTTTAGCCTATTTCTCAATGCTGCGCGATATTTTGGATCATACTCTTCTCTCAAGAAATGCTCTATTCTATCAAGTTTTGATTTTTGATGCTTTAAATATTCACTATAAGTGGAATATTTTCTTTTTTTTAAACCCGATTTATCTTTAGTCCAGCCTTGCTGCTTTCGAGTAAACGATATTCTGTCAAGTACGTATTGAAACGCTCTGACTGGATGCCGAATTCCCTTCTTAATATTTTCAAACAATGAAGGCATGTCAAATTTAGCGGACAATTAGTTTTTAAATCTTTTGTAGCGGGAAAATTCTGCACAACAAGCTTTAAAAACAATAACGTGTGCACAAAGCACATGCGGTTATACGAGTACGAAGCAAAGGCTTTGCTTCAAAAGCACGGCGTTGCAGTGCCGAAAGGGGTTCTTCTTACAAGTAAGTCTTCAGTTTCAGCTCCTTGTGTTGTTAAGGCGCAAGTCCTGTTTGGCAAGCGTGCAGACCTTGGCGGCATTAAAATCTGCAAGGACAAGAAGCAGGCTGACGATGCGGTGAAAAAATTGCTGAACGCATCCTTAAAGGGCGAGGAAGTCAAGAGTGTGCTTGTTGAAGAGCTTGTTGAAATGCAGAAACAGTATTATGTTGGCTTCTTGTTTGATACCGATTCCCGTTCGCCGATTGTGTTGTTCAGTACTGAGGGCGGCACTGGCATTGAGGAGCAGAAAAATGTCAAAAAGCTTGTTATCAATGAGCTTGCTGGGTTGTCAGAAGCAGATGCTGCAAAGTTTCTAAAAGACAACAAAGCGTTAGCGCCGTTATTATCTCAGCTCTGGAATGTTTTCGTGAAGGAAGACTGCAAGTTGCTTGAAATTAACCCGATTGCGCAGACAAAATCCGGTTTTGTCTGCCTTGACGCTCATATCAACCTTGATGATTTCGCGTTAGGTCGTCACAAAGACCGCACATATGATGAGCGTCCTGCAAGCTTTGGCAGGCCTTTGACAGAGCGTGAAAAGGCAGTAAAGGCAGCCAACGATCTTGATTATCACGGCACAGTCAAGTACATTGAGCTTGACGGCGATGTTGCTTTTTTGGCAGCCGGTGGTGGTGGCAGCATTACGTGTATGGATGCATTGATTGATGCTGGCGGCAAGCCTGCAAATTATACAGAGTTCAGTGGCGACCCCAGTGATGAAAAAATGTACATCCTTACAAAGCAGGCAATCACCAAGCCAGGCATCAAAGGTTGCTGGATTGTGGGCGCGATTGCGAATTTCTCCAGAGTTGATACGATGATGACCGGCATTGTCAAGGCATTCGAGGAAGTGAAGCCAAAATTCCCTATTGTCGTGCGCCGCGCTGGTCCGTACGAGAAAGAGGGCATTGCTATTCTGAAGAACGCTGCAAAAAAGCACGGCTGGGATGTTGAAGTGTATGGTGCAGAAACTCCTTTAACTGCTACTGCTGAAATAATTGTTAAGAAAATGAGGAAAAATGGCAATTCTGCTCGATAAGAATACAAAAGTGGTTGTCCAGGGAATTACGGGCAGCACTGGCGTGATGGCAGCAGAGTTGATGCTGAAGTATGGCACAAAAGTTCCTGCTGGAGTAACTCCGGGCAAAGGCGGCCAGGAAGTTCATGGCGTTCCGGTTTACAATTCAGTAAAAGAAGCAAAAGAAAAGCACGAAATAAACGCATCATTTATTGTTGTCCCGCCGTTATTTGCAAAAGCTGCCGTATTTGAGGCATTAGATAACAACATTCCATTTGTTCTTGTCTTCACAGAAAACGTTCCGCTGCACGATGCTGCTGCAATGATTGCTAAAGCAAGAGAAAAGAAAGCAGTTCTTGTTGGTCCCGCGTCTGTTGGAATGCTCAGTCCCGGACTCGCAAGAATTGGCCCGATTGGGGGCTTGCCTGATATGGTCGAGCGTATTTACAAGAAAGGAAATATTGGCATTATTTCAAAGAGCGGCGGAATGACTAACGAGACTGCATGGGTTGTTCGTCAGGCCGGCCTCGGTCAGAGTACTGTTATCGGTATGGGTGGCGAAATTTTGGTAGGCAGTGTGTATGCTGATTTGCTGAGAATGTTTGAAAAAGACAAGGAAACAAAGGCAGTTGTCATCTTCGGCGAGATTGGCGGCACGTATGAAGATCAAATTGCGGAAGTATTAAAAAACAAGGAATTCACAAAGCCGTTAGGCGTATTTATAGGCGGCAAGTTTGCCGAGAAGATGCCGTCTGGTGTTCAGTTCGGCCATGCAGGCGCGATTATTGAGCGCGGCAAAGGCAGGCCGTCAGAAAAAATTGACAAATTGCGCAAAGCCGGTGCATTAATTGCAGAGCGCCATCACGAATTGGGCAATGTTATAAGGGATGCATTATGAAATGGGATACAAAGATTTCAAAGGTTTCTGAGAAGGGCGCCAGTGTGCGTGGCTATGATGTTTCTTCCTTAGTCGGCAAGATTACTTTTACTGATATGATTTGCCTTTTGCTGAAGGGTGATCTGCCGAAAAAAGGGGAGCGCGAGCTTTTGGATGCAATCTTCGTCAGTGCTGCAGAGCACGGCATCCAAGTTCCCTCGATTACTGCTGCGCGCATTGTGCAGAGTGCAGGCAACCCAATTAACGCAGCTGTTGCAGCTGGTACTCTTGCCATTGGTGATTATCACGGTGGTGCTGTTGAGCAGGCTGCCAGAATTTTTCAGGATAATGCAGGAAGGTCCGCGGAAGAGCTCGTAAAAAGCATGACTGCCAGAAAAGAGCGTGTGCCTGGTTATGGCCACAAGCATTACGATCAGGATCCAAGAGTTGCTCCTTTATTTGCGCTTGCTGAAAAGCATAAGCTGGCTGGCAAGCACGTCAAGTTTGCAAAGGAAGTTGACAAGGAGCTTTGCAGTCAGACAAAGAAAATTCTACATCTCAATATTGACGGCGCTATTGCCGCCATTATCAGCGACCTTGGCTTCCCGTGGCAGTCTGCACGCGCATTCTTCATCATTCCAAGGACTGCTGGCATTGCAGCGCACGTAATCGAAGAGCGTATGTCCGGCTCAGTTTATCGTCGTGAAGATGACGAAAATGTAAGTTACTCAGGTTCTGGCAACAGGAAACTTTAAATTGTCTGATTTCTGTAAACAATAAATGCTTCCAGCATGTGTTAAAACTGATGTGTGGCGTGAGTTAATGGAGCAGTTGTCTGCCCAGCTCAAAGTGCCGGTTGTCTGCGAGCAGGCAGTTTTTGGCAAATTGCCGTTTTTTCAGGAATTGCGCAACCGTAAAAACGATGCTCCATACTCAATAATTCCTGGTGTTCGATACGTTTCTGTCACCATCGATGGCGGCCAAATTATAGTGGGCCCGTTCCGCACTGATGAAACACATGCGTTTGATGAAGAGCTTGCTGACGCTCGGCAGAAGCTGCCTGTTTGGCAGGATGAAAACGCGCAATGGATAGAGCTTGCAGTTAGGCAGGCCGCAACTGCAGGCAAATCTGAAGCGCTTCTAAATGAATCTTTGTCGCGTGCAAAACTGCTGCTTGAGTTTTCTCAATCTATTGCACACGTGCAGGACGTTGACAAAGCGCTCTATACTTCAGTTCAATTCTTGGCGCACAAGTTCAAGCTGAGTAATGTATTCTTTTACGCGTATAACAAGAAAGCGCGGAATTTCGACGTATCAGAAGCAGGCGCTGCAGTTGAGCAGCGCGTTATCGCCCAGGTAAAAGGCACTAAGTCGACGTGCACAATTCAAAATGTCCAATCAGACTTCTTGCTTGAAGGCATTAAGGACCGTGATAAGCTGCCTAAATGTGTTGCCGGCTTTCCGCTTGCTCTTAATAGAGAGCTTATCGGCTACGCCATTTGCACTGCGGAGCATTTTCCCCCGCTTGACAGCATTTCAGAAGTTCTTTACGAACTCGTTGCCGTGCTTTCCCGTCTTTCCCAGTTCGAAAAAGTGCAGGAGTCTGCAGTTACTGATGCATTGACTGGCCTCAACAATCGTTCAGACCTGGCAAAGAAGGTTGATGGTCTTATTGCTGACTTGTCTTCTAAAAACGGGCCCATCAGTCTTGCAATGCTTGATGTTGATAATTTTAAAAATTACAATGACACAAAGGGCCATCCAGAGGGCGACCGTGTATTGCGTATTGTTGCCGAGATTATCAAGAATGCCGCTCCGAAAGGCGCGTTGTGCTGCCGGTATGGCGGCGAGGAGTTTATGGTCGTGCTTCCCAATTATTCACAAAGTGAGGCAAAGGATGTTGCAGAAAAACTGCGTGGTGAAATTGAAAAGAATTGTGAATTAACCATCAGCATCGGCCTTATCACTTGTATGAACAGTTCTGTTTCACGGGAAACGCTTATCAAAGAGGCTGACCGCGCATTATACAGAGCAAAGCACCTCGGCAAGAACAAGGTCATTTCATTCCTTATTGTCGATAAAAACTTGGGTGTACTAGATGCGTAATTCAAGCTGTCCATTGCATCCTTACGAAACATATGAGCGTTTTTTGGCAGTTTCCAAGACCGCTCGTGGCCGCGCATTCCTCAAGCGCGAGCACGTGATTCCTGTCGAGTGTTTTCACCAGCGTTCTCCTGTGACTTGTCTTGCTGCGTGTGTGAGAATGGTCCTGCATTATTACGGCAAGCGTATTGATGAGCTGAAGTTCTACAAGGAAGCTCAGTTAAGCAAAAGTTATGAGGGGCTGTGTGATGCCTGCATCGCAATGCCGCTTATCAAAAGGGGTTTCAAAGTCACAACCTATTGGAATGGCGAGATGGATGATTGGGGCGTCTGGACAACCGAGCTTGCGAGATTATACAAACAGCATGAAAAAAGGGCTGTAAAAACAAAAAAGTATGCGCGCAGGAAGAATGCTGACTTGCCGCTTATCAAGCATTACGTGCGGCATGGCATGCCGGTCATTGCAGAAGTGTTGGCAGGTAAATTTTACAGAACGCGTGAAATCGGCACGCATATGATTCTTATTCGCGGCTATACAAAGGAAGGTTTTCTCATCTGTGATCCTTGGGGTTTGCAGCATTATATCTCGGATGAGCATTTCAAAAAAGCGTGGATTCCTAGCCCGAGATTCGGCAGAAGTATGATTGTGATTGAGCCTATTTCGAAGTCATAATTTCAATAACGTCTCTGTTTTTTAGCGGGGTGTCTTTGGCAATTTTGCGTTTGCTCTTGACGTCAATTGCCGCAACAAAGTTTTTGGCTAAATCAGTATGAATGTGCGCGGCAAAGTCTAATGCCGTGCTGTTTGGCGGCAGTAAAAAGCAGTCTGGCAGGATTCTTCCCTGGCTGTCTCCCAATTTGCCTACTCCTCCGGGGAAGATGGCAATATACTTCAATAATTCCAGCACGGCAGTATCCAGCGCTTTCTGCACGCCCGTGCTGCCGTATTTGTCTAAAACATTCTGTTTGATGAACGTTAACGCTCTCTTCTGGTTCTCATTTAGCTTGTCGCTCATTTCAAATGTTGAATCTCCTGGAAGGTACTTGATGAGTCCCGCTTTTGATGCTTCTTTCAATGCTAATTCAGAATCTCCTGAGCACGGAATAATTGAATATTCGGGGAATTCTTTCTTGCAGAGTTCTAGATTTGCCTGCGCGGTTGGCAGGTCCATCTTGTTCGCAACAACCAGCATTGGTTTTGTTCTTTTTCTGATGTGCTTGGCAATGTCGAGCAAGTTCTGGTCAGTCCATGTTGATGGTTTTTCTGGGTCAAGGCTTAGTTTTGTCATCGCTTCCTGAACAATTACTTCAGTTACGTTTAATCCCGATAGTTGTTTCGCCATTGCAGTTGACAATTTTGCTTTTTCTTGTTGGACGACGCGTGCAAACTTGTCCCAGCCTCTGTGGATGATTCCTAAAATCCACATGTCTAACTCAACTTCCAAGAAGCGAATATCAAATGCAGGATCATAGCTTCCTGGCTCTACGGGCTCTCCGCGCTGGTTGGTTGTTCCAGCCATGTCCACAACGTGGATGAAAACATCCGCCTGCCTCAAATCATCTAAAAACTGGTTGCCCATTCCTTTTCCTTCGTGCGCTCCGGGCACGAGTCCTGCAACATCCAGCACTTCTACCGGCACAAATCGTTTGTGGTTTGCGCAGTAGCCGTATTTTGGGTTGCACTGCACGCCTAATTCTGTGTCCACACAGTCAATCTTGATGAATGCGAATGCCCTGTTCGGCTTGATTGTTGCAAACGGGTAATTTGCTATCAGCGCTTCTGCTAGTGTTGCTGCCTTGAAGAACGTGCTCTTGCCTACATTTGCTTTCCCAACAATTCCGACTAGCATAAGTGTGCTTCGCTGTGTACGATTTATTAAGTTTTGCTCTTGCGGGTAGTACGTTATGTTTATAAACAGCAGTTCCTTAAATCACGGCATGGCATTTCAGCAGCCGACCCTGAGCGACAACAAAATAATCCACAGGTGGACCGCGTTAGGATGCGAGCGTCTGCCCGTTACAGAGTGGGTTATCCAGGTGCGTGACGCGTACAATCTTGGTTACGTCTACACGATGATTCATGACTGGGTTGTTGAGGAAGGCTGGGGCGACCGTGATGATTCTAAGTTCCCTGAAACGTATTACATGCAGCGTGAGAGTCCTGCTTTTGGAAAGGAAATCTGGCTGAGATGGCGATTGATGCGCCCGCCGCCAGGACCAGGCAAAAGTCTGTTCCACTACATGATGGATGTTGATTGGAAAATTCTTGGTCTCAAAGATACGGAAATAGCGTGGAAGGGCCAGAAAGTTAAGGCAGACAGGAGCGAGTTTGAAGTGACGTGCCGTGCTGCCTTGCTGATTGACAGGGAAAATGAATGGACAAAGTGGCCGTTCAAGAACATCAAGGATTTTTATGTCAAGCGTCAAATGCGCACAAAGATTACCATGCACAAAAAGAACATTTACTCTGATGCGTACCGTTTCCGTGACCTTATTATGAATTACCTGAAGCTTGAAACTTTCATGCCCACTAAGGAGCTCGGTGAATTCTATCTGAAGCGTACACTCGAATAGTTGCAAATCTTTATAAATGGTCTTTCGTATTTTTAAGGCATGGCATCATACCCGCAGCCAGTGCAAATTCTCAAGCACCGCGGCTTTTTCAACTACTCTGACGTGCTTCAGGCAGTGCGCAAATGGTTTATTGATGAGGATTTTGACACTCTTGATATGCCTATGTACAAGCAGAAGTTTCCTGGGCCTACAGGCACTGAGCATGAATTCAAGATGAAGGCAGTGAAGAACGTGACTGAGTATGTGCGGTATGAGTTCGTGTTTTTCATACGTGTTTACAACTTGCGTGATGTCGAGATTATTCAGGATGGAAAGAAGATTAAGGTGCAGGATGGCCAGATTATGATTGAAATAGAGCCCGCTCTTGAGCTTGACTGGCAGGGGCGTTTCAAGGGCGCCGGCCCATTCGCGCCGTTTCTTAGGTCATTGGATGAGTTTTACAGGAATTACATTATTAAATACACAATTGTTGACTACTGGGAAGATGTGTGTTTGCTGAAGTCGCTGCAGTTGCTGCGTGTAGTTAAGCAGACGCTTGGGCAAGAGGTTATGTGAATGGCAGAAAGAAATATTGTTGTTGACAAGGAGCGCATGGATTTTCAGGGCGTATTTGATATGAAAGACTTGTTCAAAGTCATGCAGCAGTGGGCGACTGACAAAGGCTACTGGCTGATTGAGAAGAAGCACGGAGAAACCACAAAGCCCGAAGGCAAATTGATTGATATGGAGTTTGAGCCGTTCAAAAAGTATACTGATTATTCCAAGAGCGTCATCAAGATTAAAGCCCAGTTCCAGGATGTGAAAGATATTGTTGTTGAGCGCGATGGCAGAAAAGTGAAGCTGCAGGAAGGCAAGATTGTAATGATTTTTGATGGAATTCTCGAGACAGATTATGAGGGAAGATGGGAAGGCAAGCCGTCTTTTTTTGTTCTCAGGACTGTTTTTGAGAAATACGTTTACACCCCTTTCATCAGCGGTTTTGAGCGCGGTGTCAAGGAGGATGTTATGGCGTTGAAGAATAACGTGAAAGCATTCCTTAACTTGACAAAATTTCTTTAAACATCGGAAATCCACAAGAATTGATATGCTTGTGTGGGTTTCCGACTGTGCTAGAAAACCACTGCGTGGTTTTCTACAGATCTATTATTTTTCCTTTCTTTCCAACATTGATGACAAGTGTATTGCCAATCTTCTCTTCAATGCCTTCTGCTTCGTGGACGTGCCCGCATACAACAACATCTGGCTTTGTAGCTTCTATTGCCTTGCGCAGTCCAACGCTTCCTTTGACAAATTGTGAGAACGATTCCATCAAGCTGCCTGCCGGATGAATGTGCGTGACCAACAGCTTTTTTGATGCAGTTAGTCCTCTATCTGTTTCTTTTATCGTGTCATAAATTTCTTTTTCGGTGAGCATGTTCATGCCGGCATTTGTGCCTCCACATCCGAGCAGTGCAACATTTCCATGCTGTGCGCTTTTGCCGTGCAGATTGACTGCTTTGTATTGTGCTGCTAAAAAGTCAGTGGCAAACCAGTCATGGTTGCCCGGCACCAAAAACACTGGTTTTCCTGTCTTAACAAAGTGGCACATTACGCCTTCAGTGTCGTCTTCTTCAACAATGTCTCCGTTGAGAACTATCAAATCCGCTTTTTCATATACTGCCTTGTTTGCCAGGTAGACTGCTGTCTGCTTGTCTCCGTGAAAATCTCCTGCAGCCAATATTCTTACCATATATATTCTACAGTCAATAGGTCCTTTAAAAATCTTACCAGAATAAGCTCCAGCGTTTGTTCTTTCTGACCAATTTGTTCAATTCAAGCTCAAGCTGTTCTGCGTTCGGAAATCGTGCTTCATCATGCTTGAATTGTGTGCTGTGGTGCAAATGTCTTCCGGGTGTAGACTTATACTGATGTTTTTTGTGCAGCATTTCGTGATACATAACATAATCCATTAACTTGCCGTCATCAAGAAGAATCTTGCTTATGGTTATGGTGTCTGTTGCATATTCATACGTGCCTAATCTATTCACGCCATTTCCTATTTTCAGATTCGGCGGGTTCATCATGCCGTTGAAGAACGCGTCATTTACTCTTATGAAACTTTCTTCCAAGACCGGGTGAGTGTGTGTTTTTGGTGCAAAAGAGGACAAGCTCTTGATGAAATGGTGATACAAGTCCATATTAATCGTCCGCTTTCTTGTTTTAAACAGCCGCACAAGAAGTTCCTGCATCAATCCTTTCTGTATGTCTGGGCTCACTCCTTTCCATTGTCTGCTCATATTGACAGTTATGTCTCCTGAGCGCATTCTGATGTTTCCGTTGTAGCTTTTGAATTTGCCGCTGTATTTGACAGTGAAATTAGAAGAAGTGCCGTTTGGGTACAGTTCCTGGTATGATTGTTCTAAAAGGTTCATTCTATTGGGTAGCGCAGGATTGCTCCTATCTTGCCGATGTCTCTGAGCTGCACTCCTTCCCGTGTTTCTGTTGAAATGATCCTGACTTCTGTTGAGAATGCTTTTGCCGTGATTTCAAACTGTTCTATTTTTTGTTCGTCAAGCACTTCTGACAGCAGTAACATGTTCACTGCGCCTAATTCCAGTGCCTTCAAGGTATTAGCTTCTCCGTACGTTACCAGTTCAGGCTTTATGGCAAGCATTTCTAAAAACTTAGTTACCAGTTGTTTTTCTTCTGTAACATCTTCGTGCGCAAGGACATCCTGGCTTTTTTCCAATAACTCTTCAAGCCCAAAATCTCCCGTGTAACTCAAATCTTTAATCGCAATAATCTTTTTCTTTACTTCATTGGTAATAAGTCCGCTTTCGACAAAGTCGTATTTTGTCGGTCCTGGTCCGCCAACCAGTATTCCTTTCAGCCCTTCCATGCCTAAGAATTGGTCTTTGACAATGTCAGCTACTTTCTTGAAATGGTCATTGACTGCAATTTCCCTGTTTCGTGCAAATCTGACGCTTGATTGTCCTCCTGCTTTCATTTTGCCAGGGACGTGTGAGTGTGTTTGAACAAGAAGAATAATTGCCTTGCCTTTCAAAATTGCAATGGCGGCATCTCTGGAATCAATTACTATCATGCCGTATGCTTCTTTTGCTTCAAGCATTGTTTTCAGAATATCGAGCTGGAAATTCTTGTCACACCGATAAATGCGTGTTTGGATTGGTATTGAAGGCTCAATGCTCCACACTCTGACATCTGACACGCCTTCGCGTGATGCAACGTTTCCTGAGAATGCGGCCAGGCCGTTCTTTGGCGTGCCTTTGAACAAGCGCAAGTGCACAATCATTCTTTCAAGTGCGTCAATGACGTTGTTTCTTGTTTGTGCGCTTTTGATGTTTGTGGCAGTGCCTTGTTCTTGCTGCAAATGCTGGATTATCTTGTTCAAATCATAGCCAGCAGGCACGTAAATAGTCACAAATTCAGTATGGCGTGCGCCATACGAATCTAATTCTTTGATGAATTTTTTCAGGTGAAATCTCTGGTTTTCTGTCAGTGACATGCGATTTTTATTCTATATGCACGCTATTTAAAGCTTTGCGACCCTCTGTGCTCTCTCGAAACCATGCCAAACGAAGTTTGGCTGGGCTTTGGAATGCACGAGCATTTCAAAACCTTTTTAAACCCTTCACTGTTCCGCACTGCTATGGCAGAAGCACTGAGGGGTTTAGGGCCAGTGAAGCGTTATGGCACGCGCTATGGTCGTACTACCAAGAATAAGGCAGCCAAGATTGAGATAGAGATGAAGAAGGACCACAAGTGTCCTTACTGTGCAAAGCCTAAAGTTCATCGCGTTTCTTTTGGTATCTGGCAATGCGAGAAGTGCAATGTCAAGTTTACCGCAAAAGCTTATACTGTTGGCGCAAAACTGAGTCTTGTTGACCAGGCTGCCCAGATGATCGCGGAAGCTCCTGTATTGCGTGAAA
>JBGPJV010000008.1:0-13977 GCA_041485605.1 Candidatus Nanoarchaeia archaeon
CAAACGGCTCATCAACTGCGGAAAATTCCATACGGTAATAAGGCTGCTCAACAACAAACAACCTGCTGACAAACGGCTGGAAAACTGGATTCTGCTCATAGACATCCCATCCTGCACGCTCAACAAAATGCTTGCTTTCGTAATAAAGATACCCGCCACCCGCGATAATCACTCCAAGAACAACAAGCACTGCAATCAGCAGCGTTCTCTTCGCCCTCTTTTTCATACAGAATACTGACGCTTGGCGGTTTATAAATTTATTCTTCGCAAGTCTTAAAAACCCTCCTCGAGAAACTTCTTTGTATGAAAGTCCACGTCAAGTCTTATGGCTGCTCAGCAAACATGGCAGAAGGAGAGCAGATTAAGGGCCAGTTTGCAGAATTAGCTGAAGAAAAAGACGCAGATTTAGTAGTTCTGAACATTTGCACTGTCAAAGGCGACAAGAACGCGCTTGATGCGATAAAAGAAGTCAAGAAAAATTATCCCAACAAGAAAATTGCAATTGCGGGCTGCATCACGCCAAGCATAGTGCAGCCGATAAAATTAATTGACCCGCACGCCATTCTGGTAAACACACATCACATTGATAATATTTCTACATTAGTAAATACGAAAACTGATGCGTTAACACACGCGAAGCCGATAAAATTACTGATGCCGCGCGTAAGGACAAATCAAGTTGTAGGCATTGTGCCGATAAGTTCTGGATGCCTGGATGCGTGCGCGTTCTGCAGCACACGATTGGTCAAAGGAGTATTGTTCAGCTTCCCGCCGGAAATCATTGTGAAAGAAGTTGAGAAATGCGTGCAGGACGGCTGCAAAGAAATCTGGATAACCGGACAAGACACGTGCTGTTACGGGTTTGACAGAGGCACAAACTTGGCGAAATTATTGCAACAAGTCGTGGAAGTTCCAGGAGACTTCAAAGTCAGAGTAGGCATGGGAAATCCACGACACGTGCCGAAATATCAGAATGAGTTAGTTGCAGTAATGAAGCATACGAAGATATTCAAGTTCCTGCACATACCCGTGCAGGCAGGCAACAATGAAGTTCTCAAGGCAATGAGAAGAGGGCATACAGTTGAAACATTTGTTGACATTGTAACTGCTGTCAGAAAAGAAATTCCTGAAATGACGATCAGCACAGATATCATTGTGGGCTATCCGACTGAGACAGAAGAGCAGTTCCAGGACACGCTGAAATTAGTTGAACAAATAAAGCCAGACACCATCAACATAGCACGTTTTTCACCCAGACCAGGCACAACAGCAGCAACAATGGAAGGACAAGTACACGGCAACGTCAAAAAGGATAGAAGCAGGCAGCTGACTGACGTGTACAGAAAAGTCTCTCTTGAAAGAAACAAACAATGGCTGGGCTGGGAAGGAGATGTAATAGTTGACGAAAAAGTCAAAGATGGTGTTTCAGCAAGAAATTACGCGTATAAGACGATTGTTATTAGAAAAGATATTCCTCTTGGAACAATTTTGAAAGTCAAGATAACAGAAGCGAGCACTTATTTCTTAGCAGCACTACCACATTAAATTTCTCAGCCACTTGGAAACAACAACTTCTACTTCTTCCTCGTGCAGGCAGAAACAATGGTCTGCATTTGGAATAAGCGCAGTTCTTGAATACGAATTTTTGAACTTGTGCGAAAGGATTTTCAGCATCCTGCGCGGAGGCATGGCAGCAAATTCCTCCTTGGCGCCAAAAATTGCCAGCATCGGCTGCTTAATCTTTGAAACAGCAGAAAGCCTGCCCTCATAATTGAACAATTCACCCTCAACGCTTCCAGGACTATACAAATCATAATACCGCTTTGCGCTGAAATAAGAGGGCTCAGCGGCCTGAGGCATAAGCTCCCTGCCTTTTCCCGCCCGCACCATTCTGCGCGCAATTTGCAGCGTTTCCTTAAACTTCTTTTTGCCAAGCATCTTTATCTGATAATTGTAATCATCCGCAGGACCGAGCAAGATAAGCCCCCTCACTGAACGAGGATTCCTCCGGTACTGATAATACGCAATCTTCTGGCAGCCGGTACTGTGTCCTGACAAAATAAAGTTTTCATACCCGCGGCCGCGCAGCATTTTCAAAGCGGCATCAATGTCCAACACAGAATCCTTAAAGTTCTCAAACGACGTGCCAATCGTACGGTAAGTCAGGTGCTCTTTCAACCGTGAAAAAACAGTAATTGTGCCCTTACCGCGGTTGTTGAACGTGAAAAAAGACATTTCATTACGGAATGCAGCATGCATCAAGTTATCAACCAGCCAGATGCCATAAAAACTATCAGTCATGCCGTGAACATGCACCACGCACGTCTTTGAGCGGGTAGGCTCGCACAACATTCCCTCAAGTTCAAGCTTGTCAGCAGCCTCAAAACTTATCAGCTCACCCTTCATACGAGTATACGTGACCATCAGGACAAATACCCCCACGTGTGCAATCTGTCAGAATCCGCAAACCAGCGCATGCCGATGTCAACGCGGTAGAACATATTAGGAATCATGATGTTCTCAACTCGTTGATATGCCTGCTTTCTGGCATCTTCCATTGTAGAACCATGGCCAGTAACAACAAGACAATACCCAGAATAGCCTGCAAGCTGCCAGTCGCCATCCACTAACTTGACATCACCAATGTGCACGCCGTCAGTGTTCGGCTTCTTGAATAACACAGTTGCATCTTCAGCGTACTTCTTGAACGCGGCCATATCATAAAAGGGGAAAGGCGGGCAGGCAACAACAATGCCGACCTGAAAACCTTTCTTTGTTTTCAAATCAAAAGGCTTGTGATTGCCAAGCGCAAGCAGGAACTCGCCCATCGGAGACGTAATGCCTTCCATCTGAATGCTGATTGTCGGATAGCCGAAACGGCTTGTGAATTCCAAGGGATGGATGCCCTTGCCATTGACAATGCAGTTCATGTCAATATAGCCGACGTAACCGGACTGAGCCAATGCCGGCTTCATCTTTGCCAATGTTTCATTGAAAATGGTGTTGGAAGGAACCCAGTACATATGCGTGCCCATCTCTCCTGTAGAAGGACCTAAGTCGCCTGGAAACATCTTCTTGTTTTCAAAATTGACATTTATTGGTGTAATAAAGTCAACGCCGTTAAAGAACGCGCCAACAGCAACTTCAACACCAGCGACGTATTTTTGAATCTGGAAATACTTGATTTTCTTAGACCATTCCTTCTTGTAATGCTCCAGTAATTGAATAACATCTTTGCCGTCCTCTTCCTGGCCGACAAATAAAAGTTCTTTTTCACCAGTCTTTGAAGTCGGCTTCAGCACATACCTGCCAGGGTTCTTTTGCATAAATTTCACTGCCTCATCAAAATCGGTAAAGTCCCAGTGCGGCAAGACATTAATGCCTACTTTCTTAAGCTCATCCTGCCCAAACTCACGGTCTTCCTCTAACCTATCAGTGTACACAGAACCGCCGACAACAGCCTTGCCGTCTTTTCTTAACCTGTCTGCTTCTTCACCATAAAACACGTCATCAAAAATAATAACGTCAGCCCAATCCTTCAGCGCCTTATAGTCATCGCACTTGTCAACAAAACCGTTGCAAATGTCACGGCTTGCCTTCTCGCCGATATAGTATTTTACCTCATGGCCCTCTTTCTTGACCTGCCACGCCAAATCGCCTACAAGTGCCTCCTCAGAAACGAACAAAAACTTCTTTTTCTCCATTGCAGACAATTTAAGTAGAAGTTGATATTTAAAACTAACTGCTGTTGCAAAATTATTTTTCGTAAAGAACATTCTAAAATTGTAATTCTTGCATTGATAGTCGTAAAGATTACGATTTCTTTACCGATAAACATGTTAAGAAAAATAAACAAAAGAAAAATGCTGGCGAAAGCCGGTACGCCGGCGTTGGACAACTCGGTTGTCCGCCAGGCTGCGAACCTGGTACCCGAAAGGGTCTCGGGGTTCAAAAGCTTTGCGGTTTGGGCCGGGAGCTTGAAACTCCCCGCGCCGGCGTCTTTCTCATCACAGCATCATAACTTTTTTATACACTGAGAGAGACAGACTGCACTGAAAGGGTGATACAATGGCAAAAATCAGAACGGACATCGGAGATTACAAGAAGATTACTCATGCAGACTTTGAAAAATTACAATTGCGCGTAGGAACAATTGCAGACATCAAAGTGCATCCAAAAAACAAAAAAGAATACATCATTCTTGTCGATTGCGCAGCAGCAGATGAAGACGTGCAAGTTGTTGCGGATTTAGTGGATTCTTACAAAATGGCAGAACTCCTTGGCAAACAAGTAGTTGTACTGTGCAACATAGAGCCAGAACTGGTCGGCGGAGAAGAAAGCCAGGGAATGCTGCTAATCGCGCACAAAGGAAAGAAGAAAATTCTGATTGGACCGCACGATAAAGTACCGCCAGGAGCGGCTGTATCAGGAATCATTGACGGAGAATGCAGGCACTTTAACGAGCGTGACCATTAAAATGCACAATGTCTTTGGAGCTTATGACGTACGCGGGCTGTACCCGCAAGAAATAAATGAAGAGTTGGCATACAAAGTAGGCAGAGCATCAGTCATTTTTCTCAAAGCGAAAAAAATACTTGTCGGCAGAGACTGCAGGGCAAGCTCTTTGGCATTGAAGAAGTCCCTGGTGTATGGAATAACCGACCAGGGCGCTGATGTTGTTGACACGGGCTACTGCAACACTCCAATGAGCTATTTTGCGGCAATGAAAATGTCATCAATGATGATAACAGCATCTCACCTGCCAAAAGAACACAACGGCATCAAGATAGCAGGAAAAGGAGTAGATGTCATTGGAGAGCACAATGGATTGCGGCACGTTGAAAAATTAACTCACTCATGCCATTTTCCAGATGTACGTAAAAAAGGAAGGGTTGCCGCGAAAAACATCCTGCCGGATTACGTGAAATTTGTCAGAAAGATTGTAAACGGCAAGTACAAACCATTGCGAGTCCTGATTGACTGCGGAAACGGCATGGCAGGATACGTCGTGCCATCATTATTGAAAGGACTGCCTATCAAATACAAACTATTGTACGGAGAAATGGACGGCAGCTTCCCAAATCACATTGCAAATCCGCTTCTAGAGGAAAACACTGCAGAACTGCAAAAACAAGTTGCCGCAGGCAAGTATGATTTAGGCATTGCCTATGACGCCGACTGCGACAGAGTATTCTTCATAGACGAAAAAGGAAGAAGAGTACGGTCAGACTACGCATTTATCTTGTTTGCACAGCACTTGTGCAAAAAAGGAGACAAAGCAATCTTTGCAGCAAACATGAGCAGGATTGTCAGGAATGCCATGAAAGAATCAGGAATAAAAGCATACCCGAACATGGTAGGGCATACTGAAATTCCATTGCGCATGAAAAAAGAAAACGCCAACTTTGGCGGCGAATTAAGCGGGCACTGGTACTTCAAAAAGTTTAATTTTGTTGACTCGGGAGACGTTGCAGCGCTCTTCATGCTAGACATTTTGTCAAAATCAGGCAAAAAAATGAGCTCATTAGTCAAGCCATTTGAGAAAACCGCAGTTTCAGGAGAGATAAATTACAAAGTTCCGGATAAACTGGCGGCAATGAAGAAAGTAGAACAAGCGTTCAAAAACTACAAAAAAGAAACTGTTGACGGCATATCATTCTTCGGAGAGGACTTCTGGTTCAATTTACGCCTAAGCAAAACAGAGAATGTAGTCAGATTGAACGCCGATGCAGATACAAGAAAGAAGCTGGACCAAGTCATCCAGTGGGTTTCGAAAATACTGCAAGGGTAAAGATTTATATTGCCTCATGGCTAGAATGAGTGAAAAGAGGACATATGGTAGACGAAGCATTACTCATCTTTCAGAAACTCAGCCAGGAAGAAAAGAACGCCCTGAAAACATTTGAGAAAAGAATTCTAACACTGTATCCATTCAAGAGACAAGTCAGTTTTTTAATCAGCTCGCTTGACGCGTGCAAACTTGATACAGGCAAACGAGCAGCAATTGAGGGAAGCCTGGCAAATATCCGCCAGCTCAGCGCCCAGATGTTCGCCAATCTTGATTTTACTTCAGTCAACGCAGAGAAAAGTGCACTGGATAAGTTCGCGCAAGAAAAAAGGCACGTGTACGAAGAACTGTTCAGAGACCAGGCAGCAGGCGGAATAGAATCAGAACAAGCAGGCAAGAAGCTCAACCAAATACTTCACGACAAGGAAGAAGAACTCAAGGCAATAGGCAAAGCAGAAAACGCGCTTGAGCATTTCACCGAAGCAATAAGGCTTTTCCAGGGAATGATCAAGCACGAACGCCAGATAGCGGCAGACCTTGACAATCTTATACAGGAAACACGCGACCAGAAAAACTCTTTAGACATCGACCACCTCATGCTCGAATGGCAGGACACGGCACGAACCGTGGAGAAAGCAGTCCTGCAGGAAAAAATAGAAGTATACGACAAACTGCAGCCGCTGCTTGAAGAAAAAACCTGGGCGGAAATGCTTATCCAAAAATACGAAAAGCCCCGCAAGAAATGGTTTATTTTCACTCAGAAGATTACAAAACAAGATATTGAGAAAGACCTGACAACCATTGCCACGCCCGAAGAATTCCAGCACTACCAGAGCTTGTTTTTGAAGCACGCCGACTTGCTTACTCCGGAAGCATTTGAGTACCTGCAAAAGGAAGCAAAAATCAAGCGAATCACGATGACGCGCACATCACAGCTTGCCAGCTACGATGCCCTCACCGGCCTGCTCAACAGGCATTCATTCACGCCGCTCGCAAACGAAGTGATTGCACTCGCTTTACGACAAAAAACACCCCTCGCTTTCATCATGTTTGACATTGACAACTTCGGCCCGTTCAACAAGAAATACGGCGAAGAAACAGGAGACAAAGTACTCGCAAAAGTAGCTGAAATAACCCGCAAGCACATCAGAAAAAGTGATGCTGCCTGCAGATGGGGCGGAGAAGAAATCATGGTTATCGCACCAAATACATCCCCGCATGGAGGCGTAACTCTAGCTGAAATGCTCAGGGAAGGCATCGCACAGGAAAGCGCAGGAATTGCGCCAGAACCGGTAACAGTAAGCGTTGGCGTGGCAATGCTGCAGCAGGACGGCACGCGGCTGGAAGAGCTCATGCACGCAGCAGACAGCCGCATGCGCTTTTCAAAAGCGCACGGTAAGAACAAGGTAACCACGTACCATCTTGAGCCCAAAAGGCCTGAAACTGTTACTACTGTTTGATAGTTAATTTCGATATGTTTAAATAGTCCGTATACATATATCGTCGATATGGGCACGATTTGTTGGGGAGTAGACGACGCTAAGGAAGAGCTTGAACGAGCCACGAAGGATGAAGAAAAAATTGTCCTAAACGTTGTTGAAGTCCCGCACTCAAGCGGCCGTTATTTCTATGAACTCCGCATGCAGCCAGATGTTGCCACAGTAATCCTTGGCAGCGCATTCAAAAACTATACACTTGTCGATTCATTTTCCAAATGCCCTGAAGAAGTCAACATGCGCAGGCGCATTTCAAACGTTCTGGACACACCACATGCCTGCTACCAGCGCCGGGGAGAAAAAGTCATTTCTGGCCTTGGACTCGGACATTTCCGCGTTCCGACAGATGAAAAACACCTGTCGCCGCGCGATGAACTGGGTCTTATCATGGCAATACTTTCATGCGCACAAGCCATTGGCTTCAACCGAATACCTTATATCGGTAGAACAGAAGTCAACCAAGCCAAACTGCACCAGGCACTGGAAGAACTGACAAAACGGCAATTGTCAGGCAGCTACCGGTAAGCCGAAGCAACGCCTTCTTGAACCATAGGACAACATTTATAAACCGTTTCTTGATTTGTCGACGTAATGGCTCCTCGAAAGAAGAAAGAAGCAAAGACAGACGAATCATCGGCTAAAACGTTCGCACAGCCCGAGATTAATGTTGGAATGATCGGGCACGTTGACCACGGCAAGACTACATTAGTACAGACGTTGTCCGGCAAATGGACAGACACCCATTCTGAGGAAATTAAAAGAGGAATTACCATTAGACTGGGCTATGCAGATGTTGCGTTCTACAAATGCAAGAAATGCGATGGCTCAGATGCATATGGAGTAAATCCAAAATGCCCAAAGTGCGGCGGCGAAGCAGAATTTTTGAGAAAAATATCACTTGTTGATGCGCCAGGCCACGAAAGCCTGATGGCGACAATGCTCTGCGGCGCAAACATCATGGACGGAGCATTGCTGCTAGTATCAGCAGCAGAAACGTGCCCGCAGCCGCAGACAAGAGAACATTTGCAGGCATTAGAAATAATAGGCATTGACAATCTAATTGTTGTACAAAATAAAATAGACCTTGTCAGCCCAGAGCAGGCAAAGAAGAATTACGATGAGATAAAAGCATTCCTGAAAGGAACAAAGTTCGAGAAAGTCCCTATTGTTCCCATGAGCGCCATTCATTCAATCAACCTGGATGCACTTATCCAGACAATACAGGAGCTTTTCAAAACACCAAAAAGAGACCTTTCTGCAGACCCAATTATGTTTGTTGCCAGAAGCTTTGACATAAACAAGCCCGGCGCAGCGCCAGACAAAATGGTCGGGGGAGTATTAGGAGGAGCGCTCAAGCAGGGCAAGCTCATAGAAGGAGCAGAAATTGAAATACTGCCAGGCTATGAAGTACAGGAAAAAAACCAGAAAATCTGGAAGCCATTAAAGACAAAAATTGTTTCACTGATGTCAGGCGGCGAACATGCCAAAGAAGTTGTTCCTGGCGGTTCAATCGCGGTAATGACCACCCTTGACCCCAGCGTTGTCAAGAGCGACAAGCTTGTAGGCAATTTAGTTGTACTTGAAGGACAGGCGCCAAAAGTATGGTACGAATTCCAATTAGAAACACATCTGCTTGAAAGAGTTGTGGGCGCAAAAGACAAGCTAGTTGTTGAGCCAGTCAAACTGGGAGAAATGTTAATGCTTAACGTCAACGCAGCAGCAACTGTAGGCATTGTAAAAGAACTGGGCAAGAATGTCATCAAATGCGCCTTAAAAAAGCCGGTGTGCGCTGACAAAGGGGCAAGAGTTACCATGTCGCGCAACCTTGGACAGAGATGGCGCCTTATTGGCTACGGAATAATCAAAGCGTAAGCTTGCCGTTCTTCCAATCACGATAAAGCATCATAATGATGGATGCCTCGTGCAAGAAATCAAATTCTCCCTTAATGACGCGCTGATACAATTCTTCAATTGAGAATGCCTTGACTTCTTCAATGACGTCACCATCAGGATTCTGCTTCTTTTGTTCTTTTAGATCAAATGCAAGGAAATATGTAATTGGAATAACAAAAGAATGCCGGTCTTCAAAATAGAAATACTTTTGAAGCCTGCCTGCAACAAAACCCGCTTCCTCCATTAATTCTTCCTGAGCAACCTGCTCCTCACCCAAGCCAGGCTTGTCCATAAAACCTGAAACGAACTTCCACCTTGACTTGCCCTCAATCTCGCGGTTTTCCTTGATGAGAAGTATTTTGCCATCTTTCGTGAAAGGAATCACCTGAACTGACGGCCGCAGGTAGGCGCGCTCATAAAGGAACTTGCCTCTTTGCTCCTCCTTCATCGTGATGTACTTGCCCGCGTAGACTGTTTTCTCTTCCATTAAAAGAAAGGCGAAAGAAGTACTATAAAAATTATGCTGAGCCGAACAGTCTAGCTAACCACGCAAAGAAGCGCGCTATGATGTTTGGCTGCGAAACTGGAGCGGGAGCTTGAACTTGCGGAATTGGGGAGCAGCCGCAATTAATGCAGTTGTAGCCAGGACCGCAATCAACGGCAGCCTCACATTGCTCTCCTCTTTCCAAAAGATTATTGCCGCACATTGCAAGCGGAACCGGCTTGCACTTGCAGCCATCACAGAAATAACCAGAAATGCAATCAGCAGTTGCCTCGCAATCTTCCCCTGCCTCGAGCAAATGATTGCCGCACTGCGTTGGAGCAGTGAAAGTACAGCTCAAGCAGTCAGGAGCGCACACGCCAGTACGCTTGAACTGGTCAGCACACGGAGAACCAGGAGGATCGCAATATTCCGGCTTTGTAATTAAAGAATCACCGCACTTTGGCGGGCCAGCAGGAACATCCTGCTGTTTCTTCAGTTTTGGATTAAAAGTAATGTAGACATTGCCGGTTGCACCACCCTTAACCGCGGATGAGTACGCACCCGGAACTGTCATCTTCAAGTCATCAGCATTGTTGTCATGATTCCACGTGAACAAAATTCCCCACTTAGTCAGTCCCTGCCTGACACCAGGCGTTTCACTCTCAAGATTGAACATATAGCCAGGAACTGTCGTTTGAGGAGATGGAATGTTAAAGCCCGCGTAACTGCCAAAGGTCAGAATAATGTTTGTTGTTTCATCACCCATCGGGTCGCTGAAAAGACGCGAAGGAGTAATCACTTTCACTGTAAATCCCGGCCCAAAGTCAATCCTGCTGCCGCCCGGCAAAACAAAGACTGCCTCATTGCCAGCAATAGCGCCGTTGTTCGTCTGGTCCATAGCAAGCGAGTTTCCCGCACCAATGACAAACTTGTATGTTCCTTCGCCGACCAACAGCTGGCCTTCCATTGTACCTGCATCGTATGTTGCATCACGCGAAGAACCAGCAAGGTCTCTGAAGACAACCTGATGATTTGTGGTGTCAATGGTGTCGTACTGCAAGACATTAGAAACGCCATTGACGTCATTCTTGCTGCTCACCAAGAAATAATCATGAAGATTAATGTTTGGCGCGCCAGGCGCTGGAGCTTCTACGAAGACAAAGTTGCGACCCTTGTTGCCGTACATACCAGGCAATTGTGAAACTGGAATCTTGTAAATCTGGCCTCTTAAGTTTGCGGCGCTCATCTGAACTTCATCTCCGCCAACTGTTTTCATGCGAACTTCATTGCCTGAAATGCTTTTTGGAGAAGGTGAGCCTACTGCAGAAGCGCCAAGGCCCTTGTAACAAATATCAAAGTTTGGAACTAACATCGCAGCAGGATTCTGGAGATACTGCCTCAAGCAATGCAACGGAAGAACATACACATTTCCTCCCTGCACTGCATCTGCCAACGGAACATACTGAATTGAGTAAATTGTCGGCTTGCCACCAGACATTGTTGCTTTTATTTTCACCAAAGAACTAATGCTTTTGCCATTGACTTTAGCACCATTCGACTGATAATTGTCATCGGCTGAATTGCCGTCAAACAAGTCAATGCTGCCAAAACCTCCAAACAATCTAAGCTCAACAGCAGTTGAGCCGGTGTTAAATTCAGCGTTTACTATAGTGAACGTCTCGCCCAGCAATCTAATATCTTCATCGACAATGTCTTCCATCTTATTGCCGGTCAAGGAACTTCTCAAGCCAGAGCCAAAATCAACCTGGTACTTGAACAATCCATCACCAGAATCAAACTGAATAAAATCACTTACGCGATTTTGCTCATCTTTGCCAAACGCAACATGTCCGCCAGGAAAAATTCCTGACTCTGAAAACTGCATTGACTGCGTGAAATCTGTAGAAAGATCTTTTGCGTGAACAGTGCCGCCAGCAAGCGCAGCAAGCTGGGCTTCACCCACCGCGGCAAGCTCATTGGAAATGTACTCGCCAATGTCCAAATTGATAATGATAGTATCGCCAGATGGCGAAGTTGGCGCAGGAAGGTAAGAAATTGCGAAGATGACTGTTTCAGGGTAGAGGTTAACAGAAAGCATGAGAATGGTAACGCCCACAATGGCAACAATGGCGAGAATGCTTACCGGAACATGCTTCACTCACATCACCTTTTTTTACGACGTAAAAAAAAAAGACCAGCTGAACATTATTCAGCGCTGCCTTTTATGTCAGTGTGGGAATGTGTATACTATTTAAATGTATCTGTAACTATTAGAAATAGAAAAAATGAGAAGAACAACGGTTACCCGTCGTATTCGTCTTCCCAGTCTTTGTCGCTGAAATCTTCCTCAGGCATTTTTTATCTCATACCACCGGCTTTCTTAATCCAGTCCCTCGCAATCTGCTTTGCGAGCTCCTTGTCCTTGATGTGCGTCTTATCAAGGATATTACTGCGTATGGCGTCAATCATCCTCACTCTCTTTTGTGGTGTTATTGCCACGTAAATCACCCCCTTGTGATGCTATTTTTTATGTCGTAGAAGTATTTAAAGTTTGTGCACGACTAACACTTACTGACACAAGTGTTGAACAAAATATCACAGCCGGCCATGAATGAATCAAAGCAAATTGTCCTGCTCTTCGAATATTCGAAGCGGCAATAAGAATCATCGCCTGCTGCAAGACAATTTTTCATTGCTGTTCTTGCCTTATCGACGCATGCCGAGAATGGCGGCTGGCTTTTGCCGCGGCAGGACTGCAATGTGCTGCCGCATTCCTTTCTGCACTCTTTGTTTGGAGTTGGAGTCGGCTGCAGCGCCGGTGTACTTACAATTATTGGCGGCTCAATCTTAACCGGCGCCTGCGGAATTTGCCGAGGATAATACACCGGCTGTTCCGGCTTTTGCATCGCCTGACCAGGATATATTGGAAAACAAGCTGCGAGCAATAGGAGAATAACGACTAAAACTCGACTCGAAAATCTTAGGCTTTTCGAGTTCTCAAAAAGCTCTGCTTTTTGCGATTTCATAAAATATCAAATAGAAAGCGAATATAAAAATGTTAATAAAAAAAGAATAAAAAAAGAATGAATTACTTAGCCTTTCCGAGAATACGGAAGACCTTTGTGCCGCAAGTTCCACAGAGACCCTTCATAGCGCGCATACCATTCTTCATGGTAACTTCTTTTGCGTCCTTAATTGGTACTTGCTTTTTGCACTTCATGCATCTGCCTTCAACCATCAAAATCCCCTCCTTAGAGTGTTATAAAGGCACATAAATAGATATTCCAATATAAACCTTTTGTTTTCGAGTAGAAATAAAGGTTTAAGTATCTACAAAGATGCGATGCTTCTCAGTGCCACCTAATTCAGCTATAATACGCTTCATGATGGCTTTTTCAGGGTCTGGCATGAGCTTTACACGCTCTTTCAAGTCCTTAAAACTATCAAACGGCTTTTCATCGCGCTTTTCGATTATTTCCCACATATGCTTCTTTCCCAAGCCAGGAAGGAGCTCCAACTGGTGCATACGGGTCGTTAACGGCTGCGATTTGTTAAAAAAGTCAACAAAACGCTTCTCGTTCTTGTGAATAATGTCTTTTATGACAAAATCCAGCTCACTTTGGGCCGTAGCAGTAAGCTTTTCAAGCGGCAATTTGCCAATAATGTGATGAATCTGGTCTCTTTTGCCCTCGCCAATGTAAACTTCCTGAAGCGGCTGCAGGAAGACATCTTTCTTTGGCACTAATTCCAACAGAACAAAATGCTCTTTGCCCATCGCCTGCACAATAGGAGTTTTCTTATGAGAAGGCCTTGGATCAAACGGATAGCCGTTTGAAAGGAAATCTAACACAACCGCCGTATCCTCCCGAACGTGATGCTCTCTGTGCTCGGGTGACTGTTCTTGATGTGCTTCTTCCATATCCGTGTTTACTATCTGTTAACATTTGTAAGTTAAATAAAGCAATAATGCCCGTGTATAAATAGGTTTTGGATTAGCTAAGCTGCGCTATTGTCCAAGGCCAGAAGCTCTTGTCACCCTATAAACCTCTCTTTTAAGAATGTCAAACGGATCAAAAGGATATGAGGCCTGCAATTTCTTCAGCTTATCCCAATCAACTTTGACATCAGGAGCATCTGCAGGCAAGTTAAAGAGTTTTGATGCATTTTCCCAGACCGCCGCACTTATGAACTCCTTATGCATACCTCTGTTTTCAAGATACTGAATTACTGACGGCCACGCAGAGCCACACGCAATACCAGATGCCGGTTTGTCTCCCTTCTTGTCATCAGCAGTATGAGGAGCATGATCGCTTTCA
>JBGPJV010000009.1:0-13417 GCA_041485605.1 Candidatus Nanoarchaeia archaeon
ACAATGCCGGATGAATGTGTACTGCGTTCGTAATACCGTCAACTCCAAGTTTTGCTTTCATTGCCACAATGACTTCGTGTATCAGTATGCTCGCGTCAGTACCGATAATGTGGCATCCAAGAATTTCTTTTGTTGACCGATGAACAAGTACTTTGACAAACCCGTCATTGTCTTCAATTGCTTTTCCATAACCCGTGCCTTTATACTTGTAAATTGCTTTGAGATATGGTATCTTTCCCGCTTTCAATTCTTCTTCTGTCTTTCCTACAGCAGCCACTTGCGGTGATGAAAATGCCGCATGGGGCATTGCTGAATAGTCTACAGGGGCTTTTGTGCCAAATGCGTTGTTAATTGCATATGCTGCCTCAAGGTTGGCGCTGTGCTTGAAAAGGTAAATGCCCGCAATGTCGCCTATTGCCCAGATGCCTGGCATTGATGTTTCCATATACTCGTTTACTTTGACAAATCCGCGCTCATTGACTTCAACGTTTGTTGCCTTTACATTTAGAATGTCGCTATTAGGTATTCTGCCGGTCGCAACAAGCAATGTATCGCCAACAACTGTTTTTCTTTTGCCGGCAACATCAACGTCAACAGAAATATTCTTGCCTTTTTTCGCCACGCGGATAGTGTTTGCATTGAGAATTACATTAAATTTCCGTTGATACACTTCAGTAAACCGTTGCGCGATCTCAGTATCTTCGTTATTCATCAGCAAACTGCTGCGCTGGATAATGGTAACTTCTGTTCCCAGTGCGCCGAAGAAGTGCGCCAGTTCTGAGGCGATATACCCGCCGCCAATGATTATCATCTTCTTTGGCTGTTTCTGCAGCTTTAGTGCTTCATCTGAAGTTATGAAGTCGACATCCTGCAGTCCTGGTATAGGTGGGATGCTTGGCCGTGCTCCTGCGCAGATGAATATTTTATCAGCTGTAATTGTGTCCTTGCCCACTTCAAGTGTTTTTTTTCCTACAAATTTTACCTGCGTCTTGTATACTGTTACGTTTTTCAGCTGCCGGTTTGCCTTCTCTATCTCCCAAGCGTCTTTGTCAATGAAAGTATACGCTCTTTTCATCAATTTCTTCCAGTCAATGCCGATTATTTTTGCCTTGACGCCAAAAATGTCTGCATTTTTGATGGTTTCAGCAACATCTGCGCTGTGGATGAGCATTTTTGATGGTATGCACCCTCTGTTCAAGCACGTTCCCCCGAATGGGCCTTGCTCGATGATCGCAACGCTCATACCTTGTTCAGCAGCGTATGAAGAAATCTGAAGTCCCGAGCCTGCACCTATGACTATGACATCATACCTCTTTTGCATGTCTGACTCTTGCTTCTTTTGTTTTATAAACGTTTGCAGGAAAAGCGCCTGCAGGCAATGTAATTGTAGATTTTTGTTCCAATGGCTCCCGCAAATGGCAGGTAGAGAAATGGAATGGTCATCCATAGTGCTGGAACAATCCAGGCTATTTTTCTGAATGCGTAAAATCCTTTGTACGTTTTGTCTCCAACAAGCCACAGTTGTTTTTCCATATCTGAAGCGTATTTATTTTTTCTGAAGTTGGCAAAAGTAAGCTTGCCGCATGCATCCATTGCCTGCAGCCCGTGCACAATGCTTGTGCAGAAGTCGCACGCGCCGTCGTAGTATACGCAGTAGGTTTTCGTTCCAAACAATTTCCAGAATCGGTCAAGGTCTGTTTTCTCAAGGAATATGAGAACAACAACAATGCTGATAAGCGGGAATGTTCCAATGTTCATGGTTGCAAAAATGAATCCTTGCAGCAATACAACAAGTGCTATTGCGATGAGTCTTGTTGGCGCAAACCAAAGAAGAAACGGCACTGTCCATTCTATGGCAAGGGTTCCCCACGTCATTATTTTGCCAAGGACTGGTTTGCCTGCCAGCCAGTACAGTGGGGTGCGTGCAAAATAGGGGTTTATGAGCACATAAGAAACTGCTGTTCCAGCAAGCCAATGCGCCCCTGTTTTTGCAAATGCGGCTATGAAATATAATACGCTTGCTTGGTATTTGATAAGAATTCTGTTCCAGCGCGATACGGTAACAACTGCCTGCCCGCGTATCGCACGAAGCACAGAATCGACAGAGTACGCTGCGCCTGAGTTTGCTATCATCAGGTAAAAGCAGAGAACTCTGAGCAAAGTATCTCCGCTGGTGAATATGAGCCAGTTGCGCTCGTGGAAGCTGAGCATCAGGAAAAAGGTGAGAATGCTCGCCAGCCGTGTTTTATACCCGATTGTCAGGAATACTGCGGATATGATAAGCAGTCCATACAGTGTCCAGGCGACAGCCGGGTGCGCACTAACGTGCAAAATAGAAAGCCGGTAGCTGTACCAGTCGGTTAAAAGATCTTTATTTGTAAAGTATCCTGAATCAGAATAATACTCTGCAACCCATGGAGCGTCAAGCAGGAGAGTTATTAGTAAAATGACTCCAACAAGAATTCTGAAGAATCCAAGCGTTTCTGCATTCTCTTTTTTGAAAAAGAGCGAGTAAAAACTGTTTAGGAATGGCATGTTTTGCCTCGTTTCGGTTCTTCTGTAGTACTGTTGTCCGCCAGTTTTCTTCTGGTGACAAGAAATTCTATGCGTTTTGCGCCTGTTTTATCGCACCACCATTGTAGGTATGGCGAAAAGAAATATTCGCTACCGAGCAAATTTTCATAAAATTTCCGCACTCTCACTTTATTAACGCCGTTTTGCGGCTCAAAGATTGTTTCGGTGCCGTTGCCTATTGCTTTGATGTGAATTTCCATGGTGTCCATTGGTGGGTCTGGTGAGAACATCTGCCAGTTCTGCCAGAGCCCGAGGTAGTCAGGATATTTGAGAATCCATATTCTTGGAAACGTGTGTTTGCTGCCATTCCATGATAAATTCCAGTAGGTTATCGTAATAACATGGAATATGATGAACGCCAGAATGAATGTATTTTTCCACGTTATGTACTCATCCATAATATGTTGTGTGCAGGATGCATTTTTAAAGTTGTGCTCTTACAGCGATTATTATTCTTGCTTATCGTCTGGAAGCCGGATTTGATAGGCGCGCGAGAATCTTGAGCGCAAAGAAGCTTGACAGGTACAGGAATATCGCGTGTTCTGTTAATACAACAACGTGGAAATACAATGGATAGCCGTACAACGCATACCTTACTTGCAGAAGAACAACTGTAATGCCGCTTATCCACGCTGCCTGTTTTGCGATTGTCTTTTTTCTAACAAAGAGCGAAATAATGAAAGTATACAATGTCGCATAAATTATTTTGTTTTTGAAATACCAAGGCGGAACTGCAAGGTAGTTGCTGCTTGAGTGCACCAGCCAGTCAAAGAACGTGAAGACTAAAACTGCCGCAAACATGGCCAAAAATCGCTGAATAACCTCTTTTAGTTTTAGTTTCATATTTGTACGCGAATTATTTTATCATCACCCAGTCTAGGTATGCCTCTGCCATCCTGGTTTGATGTAGCGATATACAAGTATCCGTTATTAAACTTAACTTCGCGCAGTCGTCCAAGGTTTTCAAGGAATACTTCTTCTGATACGATATCGCCGTCTTTCATGGCAAACTTTCTAATCTGTGAGCCTCTCAAGCCGGCAACGTACAGGTTTCCTTTGGTATCAAATGCGGCGCCGCTCGGCGCAAGCGTCCAGTCTGAAAAACAGCGGATAGGTGGCTCGTAACCGGTGTGGTTGGTGCATTGGACAATTGGCCAGCCATAATTAAGACCGGGTTTTATGATATTTATTTCATCGTTTTGCGTTTGTCCATGTTCAGGTGCAAACAGCATGCCGTTGTTCCACGCCAGTCCTTGCGGATTGCGGTGGCCGTAGGAATAGACAGGTGAGTTTGGGAATGGATTGTCTGATGGTATGCTGCCGTCTGGATTGATGCGAAGTATTTTGCCTGCGGTAGAATTGAGGTCTTGCGCTTGGGACGGGTTAAGCGCATCACCAGCGGTGATGTATAACTTTCCGTCTGGCCCAAATGCAATCCTGCCGCCATCGTGGTATTTCGCCCCCGGAATGGCGCCGATCAGGGTTGTTTCACTAGTGAGCTTGCCATCGTAGGCAAATCTGCTAACTCTGTTGAGGTGCGATTCATTGCCTGCATATGTATAATAGGCGTACACAAATTTGTTGGTGGAGAAATTAGGGTCTATTGCGATTCCCAGAAGCCCGCTTTCGCTTGTCTGGGCTATCGGCACCGTACCAATGATATGTGCCGCTCCATCGTAATGATATACGTTTCCCGTATCTCGTTCTGTAAATAGGAAGCTGTTGTCCGGCAGGAATGCAATCGCCCAAGGAACCTTAAGGTTTTCAACAAGTACTTCTACGTTTGAAGGGGCAGTGCAGCTAATCAAAAGCAGCAATGTGATTAACCATTTTTTCATACGCCGTGGCCCGGATTTGAACCGGGAAATCCTTGCGGAAACGGGATCATTGGGAATCGAAGATTCCTGATGTTCGAAAACACCAGTTTTCGTTATTCCAATCCCGCGGAGTGACCAGGTTGTCCCACCACGGCACGTATAGAAAAAGTCCAACATCGTCTTATAAAGCTTTCCAGAATAAAAAGAAAAAATAATCGAAAAATAATTACTTTCTGCCGAACGCGTGGTGGTATCCTGAGATTACCATTGACACTGCTAGCAGATATACTGCCCAAGCAACGTTTCCACTCCATGTAAAGTAGAGGGCTAAGAGACCTATAATCAAATATAGCCATCCACGGATTTTTGCTTCAACCATTCAAATCACCTCTTTAGACGATATAAGAGAAAAGGGCTATATAAACATAGTGGCGCTGACGAGATTCCTCCGAGTCATACGAAGAGGGCTGGGAAACGACAGTTTCCCAGATGTTCAAATCTCGCAATTTCTGAACATTTTGGTAACAAGAAGAAAACATGGCGCTGACGAGATTTGAACTCGTGACCCCTGGCTTATGAAACCAGTGCTCTAACCAGGCTGAGCTACAGCGCCGTTAGAGTAAAACGTCTATTGAAGGTTTAAAAAGATATCGTGCTATTTGAGTGCAGAAACAATGTTGTTCTTTATCTTCTTCATTTCTTCCGCGCTCATGCCTACCTTTGGCCAGTGCTTCAAGCCGTCATTTGTAAAGCGCGGTATGATATGCATGTGCGTGTGAAACACAACTTGCCCTGCTGCTGGTTTGGTGTTGAAAATGCTGTTGAAACCTTGAGCATTTACTGCTTTCATGACTGCCGGTGCAATCTTTTTTGTTTTTACAAGAATTTCTGCAAGCATGTCATCAGGTGTTTCCAGAAGGTCGGTATAGTGCGCCTTTGGCACAACTAGTGTATGCCCTTTGTTGCTTGGCGCTATGTCCAGAAATGCGACTATTTTGTCGTTTTCGTACACAAAATCAGCAGGAACTTGTTTATTTATTATCTTGCAGAATATGCAGTCGTTCATTTCTTTGCTGGCTTTTTTGCTTTTGCAGGCTTTGCTGCTGGCTTTTCCAGCTTTTTCAGGTAAGCGATATTTTCTGTGTATTTTGATTTTCGCATTGAGTCCCAGGGTAATTTGAGTGCATCAAAGTCCTTGCAGCTCATTCCCGCGTTTTCTATTTCCGCGCAGCTGAATCCGCGTGCTTTTTTCCTGACATCTCGGTGTACAACGTAAGCTTGGTGCATCTTATTCCTCCACTATCTTGAGTATTTCTGTAAGTGATTGTATTTTGTTTGCGAATTCTCGTTTTCCTTTTCTGTCAATTAGGTATGCTTTGATGCCTGCTGCTTCTGCCCCTTTGATGTCTGTTTCTATGCTGTCTCCTACGGCTATTGCATCTGTTTTCTTGAGCTTGTGCTTTTTCAAAGCCGTTTCAAACAAGCCTTCAGTCTTCAATTTGCCTTCTTCCGAGCTGATAAAGATGCCGTCAAACAAGTCTTGCATGCTAAAGCGTTCCATGACTGATTCAACGCTGTTGGTTGGCGCGTTGCTGACAAGGATGACCTTGATTTTTTTTGCTTTAAGCGCTTTCAGAGTATCAATTGTTTCTGGGTATAAGTGCGCGAGTAATCTATTCTTGTTCCACACGCCAATGAGTTTCTCAATGACTATCGGATAAGGATTAACATTAAATGCCTTGCAGACTTCAGTGAATGCTGCTGCCTGGTCTTCGTATTTCTTGGTCATTAATGCTTTCTCAAACTGTTCTGCAAACTGGCCAAAAGGCATTTGTACCCGTAGTATGCTGAAGCTTTGCTTGAGCGGCGAATAAGTGCCGTTTTCAACTAATGTCCCCCAAAAATCAAACAATACACCCTTAACCATACTACATCGGGGACAGGGTCGCTTTAAAAAGATTTCGTAGCCGTACGGTGTTTTTATATAGAAAAGTGTATACCGGCAGAATATGCCAGATTCAACGGTTCAGGACTTTAAAAAGGTGCAATGGGAGCAATTGCGCAATACTGCTGCAAAAGACATAGAACTTGAGCAGCAGCGGCTTGAAACCATAACGCCGAAAGACCCATCTGATACTACTCTGTGGAAAACGTATTATCAGGAGCGTGTCGCGCGGCTTGAAAATGAAGCGGTGAACATTGCTGCCAGGTTGTTCTGGACAAACCGGTCTGAAAAAGCGGGCATGATTAAGAGATACTTTGACGTTCTTGATATGCTGATTCAAGGCGTTAACAAGGAAGAGGATTTTCACGTGCTTGAAAGCATGATGAATGCGATGGTCAAGTCCGAAGCACGTCGTTTGAGAAGAGAGCATCCTGAATTCTGGTAGTGGACACGCCGGGATTTGAACCCAGGGCCCCATCGCTGCCAGCGATGTGCTCTACCGGACTGAGCTACGTGCCCGTAAAGCTTTCATCGGCTTCACGACATTTATAAATTTATGTGTGGCTGGCTTAGGAATATTGACGACGTAAACTGTTTTTTCATTAATCGGTGTACGAACGTAAATGCTGTTCTTTATTTCTAATTTATTCAAAGTTAAGCTTACTTGTTTTGCCAGAATTCGGGAGGTTGTTGTGTAATAAAGCCTTGTGCGCTTTTCCAATGGTATGTATTTCAAACAGCCATCCGTGTCAAACAGTCCTCTTAAAAAACCTATTTTGAATTTCATCGGAAGCTTATTCAATTTCAATCGCACCGTACAATGTTTTACTTGGGGCTCATAAGTCAAATAGTTGGCAAAGAAATTGAATATTTCCTTTGATTCTGTTCTGATTCTTAACTTAGAACTGTTGTCCCAATTCAATCGGAATCTCTTCTTGAAAAAACTTTCGAATAAGTTCTTAACATAAAGCGCATACCAATAATTCTTCTTGCCAAAATGAACATTAACCTGATAATCGTATCTCTTACGGTCAAAATGTTGACTTCCATCTCCTGCGAAAATTCCTGCAATTTCACCTTCTTTTTCTGAAAATACAGGCTTAATGCCCAGTCTGAAAATTGTACCAATTCTATGCATAACGAATTTAAAATTAATAGTGTTAAAAGCACTATCCGAGCTTGTCCAGTGTCCAGTTGAAAGATTTACAATAATTCAAGTTCATCAAAGAAGTGCCACAGCGTATTGAGGCTGACAGATGCTGCACGGTCTAATTCTGCAAGCTTGACCAATCTGGCTATAGGCACCAATGGAAGAGCCAGTAGCGCCATCATTACCCAATGCTCTTTGCAGTATTTTGTCCGGTCTTTTGCGTTGTACATGCCGTGAAAGAAGAATCCGTAATAGCCGGTAAGAATTGCCATGTCTAAATTATGGAGTGCTGCAAGCACTGTGCCGTGCACGTCAACAAAGAATCCTATTGAGAATAATGTGATGCCCAATACCAGCATGAATAAGAAGAGGAAATCCAGTGCGTATTTTGCCTCTTTGTACATGAACGCCATAAGGAAATTGCTGCTTTTGAAATTGCTGTCCATATAGTACGACTTACACATACATTTTTATGCCTGTGAACGTCATTATATAGTATGGAAAAAGCGGTTGAAGTGCTGAAGGTTCTGAAAAAAGAGTATCCAAACGCTAAATATTACTTGAACTTCAAAACACCGCTTGAACTATTAGTAGCCGCTATTCTGTCTGCGCAAGTCAGAGATGAAGTTGTTAATACTTCTACGCCTGCATTATTTGCCAAGTACCAGAAGGCAGAAGATTATGCAAAGGCATCTGCCTCAGATGTATTCAAGTTCATCAGCAAGATTACGTTTGCCGGCAACAAGGCAAAGCACATCATTGAGGCGTGCAAGATTTTGGTTGAAAAGCATAACGGCAAAGTGCCAAGAACAATTGAAGAGCTGACAGATTTGCCCGGCATTGGAAGGAAAACCGCGATTGTCATTTTGACAAACGCGTTTGACATTGTAAATGGTGTTGTTGTTGACACCCACGTTATTCGTGTTTCTTACCGTTTAGGCTGGACCAAGAATACCAATCCTGAAAAGATTGAGAAAGATTTGAACGCGTTAATTCCAGAATCACATTGGAAGGAAACTCAGTGGCTTCTGAAAGCGCACGGCAGGGCAATTTGCAAAGCGCCAGACCCATTCTGCAGCAAGTGCCCTGTTGCAAAACTGTGCCCGAAAGCTGGAGTAAAAAAGCAACTATAGCGAAAGAAGTATTACTGAAATAATGCCGAACACAACTCCTGCAATTTGCAGCAAGGTAAGTTTTTCTGACAAAAAGGTTATTGCTAATAGAACAGTAACTCCTGCGCTCAATGCGCGTATGGTGTTTACCACGCCTGCTTTTCCAAGCTGCAGAGCGGCAATGAAGGTAATCAGCGCGACAGCCGACACAACTCCTGCAATCATTCCTACACCAATTCCCTGCCAGCTTGCTTGTGCTTCTTGTACAAAGAACAGCCAATAAATAAAAGTGGTTAGTGCGGAAATAACGAATGATATAAGCGCCAAGGTAACGGGACCAATTTGCGGGGCCACTTTGTAAATAATGGCGTTTACGCCGAAAAGAATCATACAAATGAGTGCCAAAATAATGTATACTTCCATAATGGACGCTGCGGGATTTGAACCCGCGGCCCCATCGTTGCGAACGATGTGCTCTACCGGGCTGAGCTAAGCGCCCTTAAGTCGTAGCTCTAAGATGACGCTATAAAAAAGTATCCTAGAATCACTTCAGCTTCAACGCTTTCTTTATGGCTTCTTTGTCGTAGCCAACTATGATAGTTCCACCGATGTCAAGCACAGGAACCCCCATCTGTCCTGACTTTTCTATCATTTCCTGGGCTTTTGCCTGGTCTTTGCTGACATCAATGTCCTGAAAATCTACTTTGTTCTCTTTTAGAAAATCCTTGGCCGCGTGACAGTAAGGGCAAGTTGGTGTTGAGTAGACAATGACTTTTGCTTTCTTGGCTGCTGTTGTTTTTGCTGGCATGTTAACCTCCTAATTACAGATACACTCTTTTTGTCCGCAGGTTGGGCATCGTTTTTCTAATACTGCATTATCTTTCGGGCATTTTCCTGCGCGATGGCTTCTATGGCCGCATTTTGGACAAATGAATTCTTTCATGTGAGTTATATAAACTTTGTGGATTACTTAATCTGTAGTTTGAGCCATTGTAAAATCATTGGTGCGAGTTCTGGCTTCACAAACATGTTGGTGCCGTGGCCTGCAGTGTCAAACAGCACGAGTTTTGCGAATGCGTTGTTGTTTGCTATCTGCTGCCCGCTTTGCGCGCTGTATTGGTCATCTGTGCTTGCAACAATCAAGAATGGCTTGCTGAACTTGGTATTTGCAGTTGAAATGCCGTGGAAATCCAGGCCAGGGCTGAGTAATATCACAGTTGCTACATCTTTGTCTGATGCAGCATAATTGAAAGCGGTATTCGCGCCTATGCTGGCTCCAATGATTGCTAGTTTCTTGACATCTGCTCCCTGATTTTCAAGCATGCTTTTCAATGCTGCTACATCGTATGTCATCTTGTTGAAATCGTCATCAGTGAATTTTTCCCAGTTGCCGCTGCTTTGCCCGTGACCGCGCAGGTCTGGCACAACTACTGTATATCCGTTTTTCTGCAGCCATCGTGCGAATCCGTCCCAGTCTGCTCTGCTTCTTCTAAACATGTGTAAAAGAATTACTGGAGTACTGCCTGCTTTTCCAGGGTAGATCTGGTACGCGATAGTTTGTCCGTCAAATGTCGTGACAGTTCCGCTGGGCAGTGTTCCGGTTAATGGTTTTAGTGGCGGCTGCATGCCTGGTTGTACGCCTGGTGTACAGGCAATTAAGAATAATAAAATAATGAAAAGTGCTTTTTTCATATAACGTGTAACGTTCCTTTCATGCCTTGCTTGGCATGCTCTGGTATGCATGAGAAGGTGAAGTCTCCTGATTTGTCAGCCGTAAACTCGATTACGACATCCTGGCCTTGCGGCAGTTCTTCATCTATGCCGTATGATGGCATGATGAATCTGTGCGTCATGTCTTGTGATGTTATAATGAGCCTGACTTTGTCCCCTTTGCGTGCAACCAGGTCATCTGGAAGGAATGCAAATTGTTTTGCGTCAATCTTGATTTCAACATCAACACCTTCTGGACCAGTTGGTGGAGGTTCGTACAACGGTTTTGCCGGCATTGCAGTTTCTTGTTCAACTATCTTAATTTCCTGCATAACTGGCTGTGTTTGCACTGGCTGCAGTACTGGTTTTGCCGCACAAGCTACCAGCATGACTAATAACAGAACGATAATGCCTCTTTTCATAGTCTGAAATGAGCAGATTACAGTATATAAACGTTGTGTGTGGAAAGTACGGTTAAGGCTTTGCAACTTTCCACATTGCTTCGAACGCTCTGCTATAGGAAGCTGCAATCTGGCTTGAAGTAACTATAACAGCCACTGGCGTTTCTTCAAAGGCAACGTTCAGAACATGGTCGCCGAAAATAATAACACCAAGCGGCGCGAATCCAGGCACAAAACGATATCCAGGCTTGCCAAACTCTGGGTAAAACCCGTATTCTTCCATTTGCTTTCGTGCTGCTTCATTAAAAATTATCCTAATCTTGTATTTCATCATTGCGCGTTTCTTTTGCCATTCGCGGAAGAACTTCTTTGCTTGTTCGCTGTACTGTTCTTCTATGCCCCCGCCAAAAGCAATGTAGTCACTGCCTTTTGGGAGTGTTTCCAGAACAGTGTTAAATGCTGCATAGATACCTTTCCAGCCGAGAAACACTTGTGCTTCCTGTTTTGGCTTTGCTCCAATTTGCTTTGCAACCAATTGCGGAACGAGTTTTTCCATTTGCTCTTTTTTGTCTTCAATATACCTGACCAGGTTCTTTGGGTCTGCTGCAGAAAAGAGCTTTCTTTTGCCTTTCAGGACAAACGTTACAAGCCCTTTTTCTAAGAGCTGGTTTAATGCATTGTATACAACGCTGTTTTGCAGTTTTGACTTCCTTAGTATAGGCCCTGAACTGGTCTCTCCCAGTTCCAGTAATGCCAAATATACGGCAATCTGCGCTTTTGTCAGCCCAATGTCCTCGAGTATTGACACGTCCATAGCGAATACGCTGCCAATTCTGCATATAAATCTTTCTCCAAAAAAGGAGAATAAAGATTAATATGCTTTTCTTGACACTTACTACTTAACAATAGTAAAAACAACAAAAGGTGAGAATATGGACTACAATCAAATCAAAAAAACACTGGGAAACATTCCAAACGAAGTATTTAGTTGGCTCCCTAACACACCGTTCCGCGAAACCCACTTCACTAATATTGTGGACAACGCAGAGCACCAAGGGCTTGTCTATTTGGCGCAGAAGCTTGACAAAAAAGCAGCTGGCACTTTAGGTGTGCGTAATCTGAACGCTCGTTCGGAAGCAGGCCAAAAGAAAATCTACTCAATAAACTCTTGTGGAATGCGCGAGTACGATAAGTGGGTAAACGGCATCGAAGCAGACCCTATCGATAAGCTGTACAATATAATGTCAGCTGAAGTGTGCCATTTCCAGGATATTGCCAAGGACAGAACAGGATTATGGAGGTCAGGCGCAGAACGCCTGCGATACGCAGCAACGCTTCCAGGAGAAACGCTATGCTTCGTGTACGACTGTTCAGACCTAAATTACTTGGAAGAGGTTATTCCTGTGCTGAAAAGCGCAGGACATGACTGGCAAACTTTCCTCAAGAAAGGCAAGGATGAGCAGGTTGTTTTGCTTCGAAAGCACTTCAGCAAGCTGCTGGACATACCTGAAGGACTGGAGTCAAAGATACACCCGATATTAACGACGTAAGGTGAGAACATGAACGACAAAACAGAACTAGAAAAAAGCATTGAATGGCTGACATGCAGGATCGAATTACCGCCAGATGGACGCATAAAATATGAGAAGCTGAAAGATATGGGCGGCATAGGTCCAGACAACCATCACAAAGCTGATGTGGATTGTACGCGTGTCTTTGCATCAGAACAAGGCATTGTGCTAGAAAGCATGCCCGCGTTTCAGGACATACTTCGAAACGCTGACAAGTTTTACAATGCACTGTGTGACACATTGACCGAATATGCCTCAAAAGGCTCTTGTGTGCGTTCCAATCAGGAATGGGGCGAGCTTGGAAGTAAAAATCCAGCCGGCAATTATTCCTTCAGGATTGCAGAGCACAGTGGGTCAAATTTTGGATACCACGCTACGTCAGTAAAGCAAATTGCTGATGCGTTCGATCTTCCAATAAAACCCCTTCAGAATGCCGCAAAAGTTTTCCTGAATACAACGCTTTCAGAATTGCGGGCTGCTGAAGATGGTGCTGCCTTATGGTGGGATGACAAAAAGCATTCATGGGGTCCTGATCCGGCAAAAAGGTTGAACGCTGTCGCACATGACATCAATGATATGCTATACGCAGTCAATCCAGTGAACCTCGACAGTAAGGAAAAAATCGAATCCTTGCTGAAGATCAAAAAGGAGCTTGATAGAATTTACAAGCTCTGATTTTTTTGTTTTTGTTTTTAGTTTAGTAACAATCAACACAAAGGTGAGAACATGTATGAAAGAACTGAAATTCCAGAAAGAATACTAAGTGCAGGAGAACACGGTTCTCGAGCACGAGAAGCTTTGATAGAAGATGCAAATAGGTTGCGTGATGAACATAACCTATTTTACCAGCTTTTTATCGGTGGCTTTGACAACAACTGCTAGTCGAAGGACTTGAGCGTATGTTTGCAGAAAGCTGAACGCTGGATGCTAGATGACCCGCTTACCGCAGGGCTTATGGGAATCGTATTCCACGAAAACATAGACGGAATTGTGTACCCACGTTCCACCAACGAGATAGGAACAAGAGTGATTGAATACTCAAATAAAACGCTCCGAGGTTGTTGGAATAAATCGGGGCACAAAGTTCCCGACGAGGGTGAAAACTTAGCTGATAAACTGGGAAGGTTCTACTTGGCA
>JBGPJV010000010.1:0-13215 GCA_041485605.1 Candidatus Nanoarchaeia archaeon
AGCATCAGGCGCAGCAGATTCAGCAGCAGGTGCAGGCGCTTGAGCAGCAGGCAGACGAAATGGATATTGTCCAGCAGGCGCTGGATGAGTTTGCCGTTGCAAAAGCGGGCAGCCCTGCGATTGTTACACTGACACCCGGTCTTTTCGTAAAAGCAAAGCTGGAGGAGACAGATAGTGTTCTGTTGAATGTTGGCGGCGGTGCTGTCGTGCAGAAATCCATACCTGACGCAAAGAAAGTTATTGCAGAACAATCAACTGAATTGCACAAGCTGCAGGAAGAATTATCCGCGCAGCTGCAAAAGCTGGCAGCGAATGCTGAAAAAGTCCAGGATGAGTTGAGGAAGTTAATACAGTAAGATGTTCAATTTTCTGAAAGACAAGCTGAAGGGGGTATTGTCCAAGTTCACCAAGAAGGTGGAGGAGGAAGCTCCTGAAGAAAAAGTTGAGATTCAAAAAGAGGTAGCGGTAGAGCCGCCAAAAAAGAAAGAAGAAAAAAAACCGGCGAAAGTAGAGAAAAAGAAGGAAGAAAAGAAAGAAGAACCAAAAGTCACAGTCAAGAAAGAAATCAAAGTTGAAACTCTTAAAATAGAAGAAAAAGTTGAAGTCGTTGAGGAGAAAAAGGGATTCTTTGCAAAAATAAAAGAGTCATTTGTCGGAAAAGAAGAACCGATAGTCGAAGTAAAGCCCGAAATTAAAGTAGAAGAGAAAGTTGAAGTCAAGGTCGAAGTTCCCGCGGGGAAAAAAGGATTCTTCCAGCGCATTACTGAAACAATTACCACAAAAAAGATTAGTCCTGAGAAATTCGACGAGCTGTTCTGGGACCTTGAACTTGCACTCTTAGAAAACAACGTTGCAGTTGAGGTTATCGAAAAAATCAAGGCAGACTTGAAATCACAGCTTGTTGACAAGCCAATTCCAAGAGGAAAAGTCGAGGAAGCCATTGCAAATTCATTGCACGCCAGCATTGAGGACTTGTTTAAAGTTCCCCAGATTGACCTGCTCGAGCGCGCCAAACAAAAGAAACCGTTTGTCATCTGTTTTGTTGGCGTTAACGGCAGCGGAAAAACAACGAGCATTGCAAAAGTTGCCAAATACTTTCAGAATCACGGTCTTTCCGTTGTTTTGGCTGCGGCAGACACTTTCAGGGCAGCTGCGATTGACCAGTTGCAGTTGCACGCTGACAAATTAGGCGTTAAACTCATCCGCCATGACTATGGTTCTGACCCAGCCGCTGTTGCCTTTGATGCGATCAAGCACGCGGAAGCAAAAAAGAACGACGTTGTTCTTATTGACACTGCCGGCCGTTTGCACAGCAACATTAACTTGATGGATGAAATGAAAAAGATTATGCGTGTTGCAAAGCCCGACCTGAAAATCTTTGTCGGTGAGAGCATTACCGGCAATGATTGTGTTGAGCAAGCCAAGCACTTCAACGATGCAGTCAGCATTGACGGTATTATTCTTGCAAAGGCAGATGTTGATGAGAAAGGCGGCGCTGCAATCTCGGTCAGCTACGTTACTCAAAAACCAATTCTTTTCCTGGGCATCGGCCAGGAATACGAAGACTTGCAGCAGTTTGACAAAGAGCGCTTGTTGGCGAGTATCGGGTTATGAATCTTGTAATTAGAACTTTTGACAAGCGCGATTTGGATAAACTGGCAAAATTGTATTGCAAGGTGTATGCTCATTTTGATGTAGGCGAAAAGTGGGAGTATAAATCAGCGCGCAAGATGCTGTCATATTGGCTTGAGCGTCAGCCGGACTTATGTTTTCTCGCGGAATACGATGGTGTCTTTGTTGGAGGGTTTGCTTCAGCCATAAAGCCGTGGTGGGATGGCAATCAGCTGTTTGATGGCGAAGTGTTTGTTGATCCTGATTATCAAGGGAAGGGCATTGGAACAGAGCTTTCCAAAGTAATGTATAAAACTGCGGTAGAAAAGTATGATGCTAAATATTTTGTCGCGTTTACTTTCAGTGATAAAGAACATCCGCTTTCTTGGTATAAGAAACAGGGCTTTAAGGAATTAAAAAACTGGACTATTATCTCAGGGGACTTGAAGAAAGTTCTGGGAAAGCTGAATTCCTGAATGCTTTCAAAACCCAACCTTTTTATATGAAACTGCATAATTGCTATTCAAAAGGGTGGTATGATGTTTGCGTTATTATTTGATCCTGTTAATGAAATAAGGATAGTTAAGAAGCAGAGCTATGCACACATTATACTATACTTAATTGCCGCTGCTTTGTTCGAAACTGCGGGATTGTTGTTCTTTGGCTGGCGTTTTTTTAGCACGTGGCTGAAGCCCAGTGTGCTCGCTTATGGCATTGTGGGAGCGTTTTTTGCGCTCATACTGATCCACCTTGTTGTTGCCTTTTTCTTTAGCGTAGCAATGCACGTGTTGGACGGCAAGGGCGGCTATTATGAGGGATTGGCGACATTAGTTTTAGCCATGGTCGCGCCGGCAATTACAACATTTTTTGCAGGCGCTGCAACTTTTGTGCCTTATGGCTCTGGCGCTGCTGCTGTGCTGCTGGCATATGGCTATATTCTGGGAACTGCCACGTTATTCCGTGCAGGCAAAGAACTCTTTGAGATTGATTATGCCGGCGTTCTTATTGGCTTCCTGATAACAGCGTTGACGTTAGGTTTTGCTTTTTCCTTTTTTATTTCTGTTCGATAAATTCTACTTCGCCGCCAAAGAATGTTCCTTTTTTCAAAGGCACTGGGCGCCAAGTGTCTTCTACTAATGTCGCGCCAAGCCAGTCGGCTAATTCACCCGGATTGCCGATAGTTGCGCTTAAACCGACTATCTGCACGTTCTTGAGAATTTGCTTCACTACAGTTATCAGAATCTCTAATGTCGGCCCTCTTTCAACGTCGTTAATTAAATGAATTTCGTCAATAACAACTAAGCTGACAAATGAAAGCCACGGTGAATGATGACGTATCAAAGAATCCAGTTTTTCTGCTGTGCAAATGATGAAATCATATTCAACTAAGTACGGGTCTGAGGCGTCCAAATCGCCTATGCTTAAAGCAATTTTACAAAGGTGCCCATACTTTCGTTTGAATTCCTTGTATTTTTCATTTGCGAGCGCAATTAATGGCACAATATAGATGACTTTGCCCTTGCCTTCCATTATATTCTTCATTGCCGCCATTTCTGCAATCAATGTTTTGCCTGATGCTGTTGGCGTGCAGATTAGCAGGCTTTTGCGTTCAAGCAGCCCTGCTTTCAATGCTTTTTCCTGTGATGGCCTGAACTCAGTAATTCCTTCTTTGGCGATAATTTCTTTCAGTTTTTCAGGTAATAGTGGATGCATGAATACGGTCAGACTGCGTGGAGAATAAAAAGATTTGGTGGCTGTCGATGAAAAACCGTCAAAGAAGGTAGAAGATTTTGGCAGAACTTTTAAATAACACAGAATCACTTGTGATGCATGGTTAACGCTTTTCAACTATCTGCAGTAATCCTTGCTGGATTCGCTGTGGCTATCGCTGATGCGTTAATCAAAAAGACGTCGGTCGAAGGAAACTTCTGGCTTACTTTCAAGAATCCATGGATGATTGCCGTGGTACTTCTGTACTTTGCGCAGGTTGCGTTTTTCGTTTATGTGTTCATGAACAATTGGCATCTTGGGATTGTAGGCAACTTACAAATGGTCATTTACTCCATAACCGTTGTGTTAACAGGATTGCTCTTTTTCGGAGAATCTTTATCACTCACGCAAGGAATAGGTGTGGCGCTAGCAGTGCTCAGCGTTGTTTTAATGAACCTTTAGAATTGCTCGCCTTTTCCAACAGTCCATCGGCATAATCAATATCTTGGGATTATTTGCACGTAAAACAAGTAATCCATTGACTCTTGCGGGCAGTGGCAGATTGCCATTCCGTCTGGCGTTGTGCCTATCCATTCTGGCGGAGTTTGTACAAACCCAAATAACTGCACGTTGCATCGTATCATTCTGCAGGGGTTTTTTGCGGCGGTTGGGCTGACGCTCATTTGGTCAGCGAGAACAATAGCCATCATTGAAATAACTAAAATAAAAATATAAGGAAGAACGTGTTTCATAAGTCGTTGGAGAGTCTCATCCTGGTGCGTACGCACTTCTGTAGAAGATAAAGGTTGGGTCGCTTGTTTGGCATCTGCACTGGTACAATTGCAGTGTTGGATCGTAGCCGCCGGTTGGTATTCCTGGCAGTCCGTCAATGCAATTGGTGCCTGCAGAGCAGGCCTCAAATGAGTCTCTCTGCTTGTACCAGCTTGTTCCTATTTTTTGGCCGCCGGCTAAGTTTCCGGTGGTATCTGGAGGTCCGCCAAATACAAGAATAAAAGCAAACACCGCGCCTAGCGCGATGAGTGCAAAAATAATTAGCCCAACGCTTCCTTCATTCATCCCTGTTTCATGCAAGCTAGAACTGGCGTTGCTGATGGGTCTTGTGTGTCTACCAAGTCTGGGCAGTAGAACCAGTCACATAAGTGTCCTGGGATTGCTTCGTATGGGATGTTGCCCATTTCGCGTGCCCTGATTCGGTTGTTCGGGCAGATTGGCAGGTTTGCGCCTTCTAATCTTGGAACAATGATTGCGTTTCCAACCTGGCTTCCTCGTGCCTGTCCGGCTTGTCCGCCGATTGTAGGTCCTTGGTAGCCGACTGGTGCCGGGCTTTCAATTCCTGGCGGCAAATTTGGGGCGTTAAACGCTTTGCCGGTTGCTGCCGGGCTCGTAAATAATAATACTAGGCCGACGATTGCAAGTATTGCAACGATGCCTAAAAGCAAGATGCTCACTTCTTTTTTATCTGCCATATGTGTTGACCTCCTGCGCTTACGCGCTTAATAACTTCTTCTGATCATTATCTTGTGCGGGTATTTGCAGTCGTTCGCTCCGTTCATATCTTCAGTGCAGCAAAATACTGCATACACGCCGGTGTACCCGAGGAAGTACGCCAGGTTTTGTTGGTTGTTGCATTGCATTCCAACTTGGCTTGCGTCTTCTGTTGTGTACACATTTTGGTTCTGCATGACAAGTCCGCTTGGTTGCCATGCATTCAAGGTTACAGCTGCGAGCACGCCAACGATGCTTACTAATGCCAGCACCAATATGGCGCTACTGACCGCACCTCTTTCCATTTGGATAGTTTTGGCTTGTTTGCTATTTAAATCTTTTGGTTGTGTATTATGTATACTGGTACTCACGGCACACACAAATCTTTATAAATAACGTTGAGTAAGGAATTGCTAAAGAGGTGAACGAGTGGGGGAGTTACGCAAGGACTACGTATTGAACCGCTGGGTAATTATTTCTTCAGCCAGAGCGCAGCGTCCTCATGAGCTGCAGAAGTCTGTTACCAAGCAGAAGGGTGTCTGTTATTTTTGTCCGGGAAGTGAAAGTTCTACTCCTGCCGAAATCGGCCGCGTTGTCAAGAACGGCAGCTGGCAGATTCGCTGGTTTGAAAACAAGTTTCCTGCGTTGAAGCCGGAAGGCCAGCCTGTTCCAAAAATCGACAATCGTTTTTACACTTCTGCCAGTGCGTACGGGTATCATGAAGTTGTTGTTGAAACGCCAAGGCACGACAAGCAGCTTGCCCAGTTGTCTGCAGAGGAAATTGAAGATGTTCTCTTTTTGTACGCGAGAAGGATAGTTGAGCTTGAGCAAAAGCCCAATATAAAGTATGTCAGCGTGTTCAAGAATCACGGTTATCTGGGCGGGACATCAATAGTACATTCCCATTCGCAAATTATGGCAACCGCAGTACTTCCGCCCGAGATTGAGGTTAAGTTGTCAGCCATGCGCAAGTTTATTTCCTGCCCGTACTGCAGTGTCATACGCTCTGAATCCAACAGCGGCAGGAAATGTTTTGAGAATGACGACTTTATTGCGTTCGCGCCATACGCTTCCCGTTTTAATTATGAAATCTGGATTTTTCCAAAACAGCACATTGCGCGTATGGAAGACATTAATTTCTCACTGCTTGCCCCAATCGTGCGCAGTGTGCTGAAAAAAGTGCACGAGGCAAACCTTGACTACAACATGATTGTGCAGTATGGCCCAAAAGGTGAGGACTTCCATTTCCACATTGAAGTATGCCCGCGTTCTGCAATTTGGGCAGGCTTTGAATTTGCATCCGGCATTGTTATTAACTCAGTTTCTCCCGAGGACGCGGCCAAGTATTACCGCGATGAAATATGAGTTTTCTCGTCTCAAATTGCAGCGGCAGTTTTGCCATGTTCGGAATTAAATCAAGATATCAGGGCGTTTTCTTTAAGCATCAAGATGCCGTTTTCAAGACAATTGCTCATATTGACGTGAAAGGCGCTCCCGGCGCAATTCTTAATGAGTTGTGGAAAGTCACGCGTGACCGTGAGGGCGTGCAGGAATCTTTTTGGTTTGCAAAGAATCTTCCTGTTTTCTTTTACGACGCACCTGCAATAGCAGACATTTTATTTGACTGCAAGCAAAATTATGACAACCGTGAGTGGGGAAGAAATTATGAGTTCTTCGCTGAAGACAAAATGCTGCTCGTTCATTTCCAGAAAAAGAACGATTCGCGGGAAGAAAATAAGTTTGGTGAGTATTCCTTCTGGATTGCTTTGTACGGCTGCGAGTTTGAAAAACTGGAGAAGTGGGAGGAGCAGCATTACACGTATGACGAACTGCGCAGTTCTCCTCCTTTCAAGCGCTGGGTGCTGCGCGGCTGCCGTGCTCACGGCAGTTTTGCGATGGCCTGTTCTCCCCAAAAAACTGAGGCAATGCGGCTGGCAAAAAATTCCTGGTCGAGAAGAAAGATTCTTGCAAAAGAGGCAGAAGAGTTTGCCATTGGCTGCATTCAGGGCGGCGACATAAAGAATGGCGAGATGCGCGCCGCTGCAGAGTGCGCTCGGTATTCCCTTGCCTGCCTGCGCGAAAATCATGGTTTGTATGCCGGCCTGCCGTGGTTTCACCAGCGTTGGGCGCGTGATGAATTGATTTCAGTCAAGGCGCTGTTGCACTCGCACCAAAAGAGCCTGGCGAAAGTTCTTCTTTTTTCGTGGCTCGAAAAATTGTTGCCTGGTGGAAAGCTGCCCGGCACGTTAACTTCAACAATTGCCGACAGCGGCTGGCTCTTTCTTCGCTTTGAGAATTATCTGCCGGAGTTGAAAAAGCAGGAGCGCGACTGGGTTATTAGAAAACTCGAATCTTATTTGCGCGAAATCGAAAAAAATCTGCAGGATGGCCTTGTCGTGAATGGCGCGCGCGAGACCTGGATGGACAGCATTGACCGCCCTGGCGCAAGAATTGAAATTCAGGCATTAACGTTGGCTGCGTGCAGATTGTACCGTAAATTAAAATCAGCGCATCCGCTTGAGGCAAAATTAAAATCGCGCGTGAAGGAGGCATTCTGGAAAGCTGATCATCTTTCTGACGGCGCAAATGATGATACTATCAGGCCAAATATCTTCATTGCGGCGTATGCGTATCCTGAACTTTTGTCAAAAAGAGAATGGCTGCACTGTTTTGACTATGTTTTGCCTAAATTGTGGTGTGACTGGGGCGGGCTTTCAACACTGGATTCCAGTAATCCTTCTTTCACTGCCCAGCACACAGGCGAAAATTCAAAAAGTTATCATTCCGGTGACAGCTGGTTTTGGCTGAACAATCTTGCAGCGTTAGTTTTGTTCGCTTTTGACAAGAAGGAATACAAAGATTATGTCCAGCACATTTTGAAAACAAGCACGAAAGAAATTCTGTATGAAGGCGCCTGCGGTCATCACGCTGAATTGAGCAGCGCATCAGAGTTCAAGTCCCAGGGCTGCCTTGCGCAGGCGTGGAGCGCGGCATTATACGTTGAATTAGTCGAAGAATTGTTCGGGTAAGACCTAACCAAATCCAAATCTTAATAAAGAAATTTATGCAGGGAAAACATATGGATATCCGTCTTGACAAGGAAACGTTCAAAGCATTGGCGAGCGGCACAAGAGTTGACGTGCTCAAGCTGTTAAACCAGCGCAGGCATATGCAGAGCGAGCTGGCTTCTTCGCTTGATTTGTCAGTTCCAACAATTAAAGAACATTTGGCCGCTTTGGAAAAAGCTGGCCTTGTTGAGCGCCATGATGAAGGCAGGAAGTGGAAGTATTATTCTCTTACAAAGAAAGGCAAAGGTGTTCTTAATCCTGAAGAAATGAAGATTTGGATTGTGCTTGCTATGTTAGTATTCAGTGTTGTGGGCGGCATTTGGTCTTCATTGAAATTCTTAGTTCCTGAGCCTGTTGCTGAAGCAAAGATGGCGATGGCCTTGGAGGCTTCAGATGCAGCCCCGAGAATGATGGCTCAAATCGCGCCTGAAGCAGCAGAGGTAGTCAATTACTGGCCGTATGTGTTCGGAATTGCAGCAGTCGTATTGGCAATAGCTCTTGTCTATTTGCTCTGGAAATCCGTACAATATAAAAAGCAGTTAGGCATTTCCCTTACTAAAAAATAGGGTATATATTAACGCTCATATTCCTAAAAGAAGGTGATAAACATGAACAAAACAATTGCAATTTTAGCGGTCTTGATGATCGCGTTGACTGCGTGTACCACGCGTGTCATAATGGAACAGCCCAACGGGCAGCAGCCTCAGAACTCAATTTCAGTCCAAGGATCGACTGAGTTTGACGTTGCTCCTGACTTGGCAAAGATAATTTTCAGCCTTCAGACGCAAAGCCCAACAGCGCAGGATGCTCAGTTGAGAAACCGTGACATCGGCAACGCCGTTGGCGCTGCATTGGTGCAGGCTGGTGTTCGCCAAGGCGACATTCAGACAACCAATTATCATGTCGAAAAGGTTCAGGAATGGGACCCGACCGGCCAGAAAATGGTTGACAAGGGCTACCGTGTAACCAATTCGTTTGTCGTCAAGACAAAAGAGCTATCACGTGTTGGGCCATTGCTTGATGCCGGTATTCAGGCAGGCGCAAACAATGTTGAAAGTATCAGCTTTGAGCTTTCTGATGCAAAGCAGAAGGAAGTCAAGACTGATGCTTTGAGAAAAGCCACTATAAACGCGAAAGAAAAGGCGGATGCTTTGGCAGAAGGCGCGGGTGTCAGGTTGGGCAAAGTGCTCACGTTGTCTGAGAACGCGTATTCAGTAATGCCATACTACCGCGCTGAAGGAATGATGGCAAAGGCAGACATGGGCGCTCCGACGCCGGCAACCGAAATTTCGCCGCAGGACGTGCATATCAGCGCACAGGTGAGCGTGGCCTATGAAATCGGTTAAGTTTTTTTCTTTATTTCTTATTTTATTAGTTGCGTGCACAGTCGTGCCGCCAAAGAAGATAGAGCCGACACAATCTCCTTCAGGCGATAAATTCCTGCAGAATCCGTCATTATGCAATGCTGATGCTGACTGTACGTGCGGCGGCATTGATAAGAAAACTGACAATTGTTTTGTCGGCAACAAGTTATACGCTTCCAAGAATGTTGATATGTCAAAAGACTGTCCTGATTTCTGTACTGGAATTGCAGCTCATTTGGAAACAAAGTGTGTGAGTCACGAGTGCAAAAATGTTCCGCGCCCAGGCTGGAATCAGCCAAAGGCGTGCACTGAAGAAGCCAAAGTCTGTCCTGATGGCAGTGCTGTCGGCAGAACAGGGCCAAACTGCGAGTTTGCACCGTGCCCTGGAGAGGGATGTTCAGCCAATTCTGATTGTGTTCCTGACCAATGTTGTCATGCGTCAGGTTGTGTTTCTATCAGTCAGGCGCCAAAATGTGACAGTGTTGCTTGCACGATGAACTGTGCGCCAGGCACGTTGGATTGTGGCGGCGCATGTGCGTGCGAGAACAATAAGTGTGTGGCAAAGCTGATGAGCGAGCCGAGCGCGCCAGCCGATTCTGGCAGTGATTTGTCAAACGCGCACTGGTTGTGCGAGGATAGCTCTTGGAAAGAAACGCCGGAAGGCTGTTTTGAAAACACATGCTTCAACAAGGGCGATTGCCAGTTGATGGGCATTAAGGACTTATGTGGCCCGCGCATGATTGCAGGCCCAACACAAACTTTGCATAAGCCTCCGGTCTTTTATGCAGACAGGTGTGGTGCAGAGCATTGTTCAGGGGTCGGAATGCCGAAGTGTATGAGTCCGGAATCACAGCCGAGAATCAACGGGTTTGACTGCGTTGATTCAAAATGCGTAGTGAGGACCGTGCAGAAGCTTTATTGAATTCTTTTTATTTTTATTCCTTTTTCTTGGTACATTGTGAGCATTGACGGCTCAACAATAAAATGCGCGAGGTTTGCAACGAGCAATGTAGGCAGTGCGTTGAAGAAGGGTGCTGATAGGTCGACAATATTTTTATTGAACTTGTCATGTTTGTCCATTGGAATGCCGTAGGCTTCTTTCAGTTTCTCCTCGTCGCCTTTTTTGTAAGCGTCCGCTAATTCTTTGGTATTGATTTGGCTTGAATAGTAAATATAAAACGCTTCGCTTTCACGTTCAGAAGCTACACAATTTAATTTTAGCTGCTTCTCGCGCGCAATGTCCGCGACAATGGATTCAATTGTTCCTCCGCGAGGAATTGATGACTCGACAAAAATAAGATCTTTGCCGTCTAGATAATGAACTATATCTTTTGTATAACTTGCTGGGTTTGGCATCGAACGTACGTTTGGCGAGCCGATGACGTGCGATATTACGTTATCCTTATTCAGTTCCCAGACAAATGGCAGGGTGTTCATTTTTTCTTCACCAGATAGAAATTTTTGGTGTATTTTTTGAATGCGTTTATTATGTCCGATTTTTGTTCAACAGCCTCTTCATAAAGGCGGACATCTTCAAGCTGGTCCAAGTAAATTGGTCCGGGCAGGGAAATGAATTGTGCTGGAGGATGATGCACATTTACGCCCAAAACAATTTTTGGCTCTCTGCTTTTTGCCAGTCTGATCAGCGCATGTGAGACGCGGTATGTAAGCAGAATGTGGTCTATGTTGTCTTTGGCAAGAACATTTGTAAGCGCGAGTTCTTTCGCTACTTGGTCAAGTGTTTTTCCTTTGAGAAGTTCATCGTAATAATCTTTTTCGGTCTGCTTCAAATCCTGCAGCCACGCCCGCTCCATCATTAGGGGTGAAAGTATTGTGCCGCCGGCTGCCATGATTTTTGCATTTTCAACAGTTGTGCCGTAAAAGAACCGCGTCATTTTCCCGCCATTTTTGTTTTTCCCGTGCTGACTAAAATGACGCGGTGCCCTTTTGGCGCGCCGTGTTCAAGCAAATATGCCACTCCGGCAAGTGCTGATGGTTCTGCATTTATGCCCAGGGCTGCCGCAATTTCTTCTGATTGTTTGAGATATTTTTCTTTGAAAGTAAAGACGCCCGAATATTTGCCTATCAGTTCGCTTGACTTGTACAGGTGAATCCATTTGTTCCAGTCATCAAGGTCTGCCATGAGGCTGTTTGAATCAGGGTCTTCCTGCCGGAATGGAGCGTATAATTTTGTTGCGCGGGACTTTGGATTGATGGTTGTTGCGCCGATGAAGCTGCATTGGCGAAGCACTGCGGTATTGTACGCATCGCCTGTGTTAAAGCACCTTCTTTCCTGTTGCGAGTGGTCTAAATCAAAGTTGGCGGCTTCAACTACGATTTTGCTGATTTCAATGATGTCTTCGAGCAGTCGCCCTGTGCCGAATGGTGAGACAACAACGGCAGGGGTGAATGCGCTTTGCGGCCACATGCAGGGAACGCCTCTGGTTTCTTGTAGCATTCCCGCGTCATCTTTTTCATAATATCCCCCGCCCGCCACTTCGTGAAGGATGCGCTTGGCTATTCGGGTATAACATCCATTGGTTAGCTTTTTTGATGTTGCGACAAATCCTTCCCTGTTGTCTGTGAGTTTGAGAAGTTCCTGCGAACCAATAAATTTCTTGCTTAAATCAGTAGGGTGCATTTCGCAGCCGATTTTCTGAAGGCTGTCTTCAACGCGCGGGTCGAGGTGGCGTTTGTCGTAGAGCACGCGCAAGTCAGGTAATCCGACTGTGTGCAATGCTGTCTGGATGGCATATGCTGCTGAGCCTGAACTGATGACAGAAAGTGGCGGAAGCGGTCTTTTCCAGTTGCCTGCTCCGCGTGCTGCCAGGATTCGCAGGTAAAACTCAAGGACGCTTTCTGCAAGCCGGTCTTTGTGGGTGCCGGTAGGATTTTCGCTTTCATCGACAATAATGGCTTTGCCAATTTTCGGCAGTGTTACCGCGCGCATGACTGGAGGTAATATTGGCTTGTATGTTTCCATGAACTTCTTTACAGTAAGCCGATCTTTTCTTGTCATCATCGTGCCACTTCCAGCAAGCTCATCGCCCATAAGAGCGGTGTGTTTTCATTGTGGACAGAAGTTCCGCCAAAGTATAATTCCGGCAGTTCTCCATTTTCATTCAGCGCGCCCTTTGCCTTATTCAAGTAAAAGTAATATTTGTTCATTTCGCCCAATTGTTTGTAAATTATTGCCAGCCACGGGAATCCCATTGTCCATTCGGCTTCTGCGCCGTTGCTGTAATATTGGTCGCCAGCATACCGTATAACTCCTTTCTCTCTGACTAATTCTTCAACATTTTTCAAAATAAGTTCTCTTTCCTGCAGTGTTACGATGTTGTATGGCCAGATTAATGAAAGAAGCGCAAGGTCTGTTTCTTTGTTTATGCTTTCGCGGGGCAATAAAGTTCTCAAAGCGTGCTCTCCGTGTGCAATTAAATGCAGTGGCACGTGCACAATGTGGTCAACCGCCAATAATCCTGCCAGGCAAGCTCCAATAGAGCTTGCGTGCACTTCTTCTGCTTCTTCCCACATGCCGTTGTCTGCATCATGCCAGTATTCTATTGCCTGCAAATAAGCGACAATTTTCTGTACGATTTCTTTATCGCCAGCGCGCCAGACAAATTTTCCCTTTTTGTCCAGCGTGCCAATCTTCCACAATAATGCGCCAATGGCATCATTTTGTTTCCATCCCCACGGTTCAGAGATTTCATTGCCGTTCTCATCATAGCGCGGGTGGATGTATCGGTGCCCGTCTTTTGGCAATGGCTGTTTAATCATCCAGTCAACTTTATACTCGTGTTTCTTAAGAATGTCAAGTAGGGCATGAACTGTCTTTACAGAAGTTGCGAAATCTCCGCGCGCTTCAAATCCAAGTAGCGTGTAAATGTTGTCTCTAATCCAAACGCGGTTGTATCCTGTTTTCGTATTTGGTGCTGCGGCAAACAAATGAGTGA